>DASWLB010000252.1:0-1661 GCA_036396315.1 Alphaproteobacteria bacterium | reverse complement strand
AGCAGCAGGTCGTAGGGACCGGGCCCGCTGTCGTCGCCGCCCACGGCCACCGGCTCATCCGCGCGCAGCCGATGCCGCCCGATGGCGACGAGCTGCGCGTAACGGCCTTCGCCCGCCTCGGCGACGCGCACCCCCGGCACGGCGTCCTCGGGCGCCGCCTCCGGCTCGAGGTAGCGCGACGCCCAGGCTGCGAGCACGGTCGCGGCGTAGCGCGCGTCGTCCTTCTGCGTGAGCAGGTGGTCGGCCCGGTCGAGCGACACGAAGCTCTTCGGATGCCTGGCGGCAAGGAAGATCTTCGAGGCGTTATCGATGTCGACCACGGCGTCGAACGGCGAATGGAACACGAGCAGCGGCTTGCGCAGCGCGCCGATCGTTTCGGCGGCCTTGTGCCCGGCGAGGTCGTCGAAGAAGCTCTTCGCGACGCGGAATTGCCGGCCGGCGATGCTCAGCTGCAGGTCTTCGCCCGCCGCCTGCGCATCCTTGACGAGGTGTGTCACGTGCGCGGGATCGAACGGCGCGCCGATCGTGGCCACGGCGCGCACTTCGGGAATCTTCGCCGCGACCGCGAGCACCGCGGCGCCGCCGAGGCTGTGGCCGGCGAGGATCTGCGGCGCCTGGCGCGTGCTGCGCAGCCATTCGGCGGCGGCGAGCAGGTCCTCGAGGTTCGAGGAGAACTCGAGGCTGGAAAAATCGAAGCGCAAGGTGGCGATGCCGTGTGCGGCGAGCGCCTGCGCCACGTAGGCGGCCGCCTTGCTGTCCTTCGAGCAGGTGAAGCAATGCGCGAACAACGCATAGGCGCGCGGCGCCGCCGCGGGCGTGTCGAGCCGCGCGGCGAGCACGCGGTGCGCGTGGCCGGGAAAGCGGATGGCTTCGGTGGGCATGATTTAGACTCGGCGGGGTGAAGGAGCATGACATTGTCGCGCCCTCCGCGTGGGTCGTGCGCTGGGCGCCGTTCATTACGCGGGGCAGGGTACTCGACCTCGCCTGCGGTAGCGGCCGGCACGCGCGCCTGCTCGCCGGTCTCGGCCACGAGGTGACCGCCTTGGACCGCGAGCCGCAGTCGCTCGCCGGCGTGCGCTTCATCCTGGCCGACCTCGAGGACGGCGGCCCCTGGCCGCTGCCGGGGGAAGAATTCCAGGGCATCGTCGTCGCCAACTACCTGCACCGGCCGCTGTTCCCGCGCATCGAGCGCTCGCTCGCGCCGGGCGGGGTGCTGATCTACGAAACCTTCATGGCGGGCAACGAGCGTTTCGGCAAGCCCTCCAACCCGGCGTTCCTGCTCGCGCCCGGGGAACTGTGGACGGCGTTCGGCGGTCTGCACATCATCGCCTTCGGGCAGGGGCAAAGCCTGCGGCCGAAGCCGGCCATGGTGCAGCGGCTATGCGCCCGGCGGGCGCGGAACGGATAAAATCGCGGGCACTGCGCGCTAAAGGAGGTTCTCCCATGATTACCGGAAGCCTGGTTGCAATCGTCACGCCGATGCTCGAAGACGGCCGCCTCGACATGGCGCGCTTTCGCGGGCTGATCGACTGGCACGTCGCCGAAGGCACCGACGGCATCGTCGTCGTCGGCACCACGGGCGAGTCGCCGACCGTGGACTTCGACGAGCACAAGGAGCTGATCCGCGTCGCCGTCGACCACGCCAAGGGCAGGATCCCGAT
>DASWLB010000251.1:0-7260 GCA_036396315.1 Alphaproteobacteria bacterium | reverse complement strand
TGGGGCTTCTGGGACGAATACGCGAAGCTCGAATCGAAATGGGTGCGCGGACATCTCGGCGTCGCGCAGTCGCTCGAGAAGGGCGAGAGCGCGGCCTCGCTCGACCAGATCCCGTCGGGCAACAAGGTCTCGACCCTGGTGATCCCGGACGACGAGCCGGCGACCCTGTTCCAGCAGACGCTCGCGATCTTCAAGGATGCGCCGCACCCGAACGCGGCCAAGCTCTACGTCAACTGGTACATGGGCAAGGAGGAGGCGGCCTCGGTGCCGGCCAGCGGATCGTGGTCGACGCGCGTGGACGTGGCGCCGCCCCGCGGCATGAAGCCGCTCAAGGACTACAAGCTCAACGCCGAGTACGTGTCCTTCATCACCGGCGATGCGGCGAAGGTGAACGCGCTCCGCGCCCGCTTCAAGGCGATATCGGGCGAATGGTCCGGGGTGGACGTGCGCTGACCCGAACTCGGCGCGCCGGTCGCGCCGCACGGAAGTTTTCGTTCCGGCCGCCGCGATCCTCGCCTAAGATCGCGGCGGCCGACAACACAAGTCGCAGGGAGCACACGCACATGCCTGCTACACGGACAACGATCGCCCTCTTCTGCGCGGCAGCGCTTATTTCCGCCGTCGCACCGTCCGCCCCGCACCGCGCGCACGCCGCCGACATGAGCGCGCTCTATGAGGCGGCCAAGAAGGAGGGCGCGCTCAACCTCTTCGGCGGTGGGCCGGCGGCGCTCTATACCGGCCGGGCGACCAAGTTCGAGCAGCGCTTCCCGGGCATCAAGGTGAACGTGGTCGGCGGGTTCTCGAACCGCCTGACCAAGCAAATCGACGATGCGCGCAAGGCGGGCAAGCCCGTCGCCGACCTCGCGCTCCTGCAGACGGTGCAGGACTTCGTCAAGTGGAAGAAGGACGGCGTCCTCGCGCCCTTCAAGCCCGACGACTGGGACAAGATCTCCGACCGATTCAAGGACCCGGACGGGCACTTCCTCGGCCACTACGTCGTGATGATCGCCTACGCGCACCGGCCCGACCTCGCGAACGTGCCAATCCGCGCCGCCAACGACTTCCTCAACCCCGCCTTCAGGGGCAAGCTCATCAGCACCTACCCGCACGACGACGATGCGACGCTCTACCACTACACGCGGCTGGTGGACCGCTACGGCTGGTCGTTCATGGACGAGTACATGAAGCTCGAGCCGAAATGGGTGATGGGTCATCTCGGCGTCGCCCAGGCGCTCGATAAGGGCGAGGCGGCGGGCTCGATCGACCAGATCACGGCAATGAACAAGGGATCTTCGGTGGTGATTCCGGCGGACGAACCGGTGACCGTGTTCCCGCAGACGCTTGCGATCTTCCGCGACGCGCCCCACCCGAACGCGGCCAGGCTCTACGTCAACTGGTACATGGGCAAGGAGGAGGCCTCGACCGTGCCGGCGGCCGGGCGCTGGTCGACGCGCACCGACATTGCCCCGCCGAAAGGCTTCCAGCCGCTGTCGGCCTACAAGTTGAACGACGACTTCACCCGGTTCATGACCGAGGACCCGGCGAAGATCGAGGCGTTGCGGGCGCGGTTCAAGGCCTACACCGGCGAGGTGAAGGGACCCGAGGTGCGCTAGGCGGCGCGACACGGCCGGCGACCGAGGACAACGCTGATGGCAACCAAGGCTTCCTTGCGCACGACCGCGGATTTCGAGACGTTCCGGTTGCGGCGCTTCGTCGAGCGGCTGATCGACATGGGCGAAGTCGAGATCCACGACGAGTCCGTGCCGATGGCCCAGATCAGCTCGATCGTCGAGGCGACCGACAAGGCGGTGCTGTTCCGCAAGGCGGGGCCGGAAGGGATCGAGCTCGCCGCCGCGGTGTGCGGCGGGCGCAAGCGCATCGCCGCCGCGTTCGACACGACGCCCGACAAGGTCGCCGACGAATATCTGCGGCGCATCGCCAACCCGCAGCCGGTGTTCGAGGTGCCGCAGGACGAGGCGCCGGTGCAGGAAGTCGCGATCAGCGGCAAGGACGTCGACCTCACCCGCCTGCCCTTCCACCCGCACCACGAGCACGACGGCAGCGTCTATCTCAATTGCGGCATCGACTTCACCGTCGATCCCGACACCGGCCTCACCAACGTCGGCGCCCGGCGGTTGAGCCTGCGCAACCGCACCGAGTGCGGCACCAACATCACCGACCCATCCGACCTGAAGCGCATCTGCAAGAAGGTGTTCGCGCGCAGGCAGCGCCTGCCGATCAGCTTCACCATCGCGCCCACCCGCTCGACCAGATGGGCGCCGGCATGAAGCGGCCGGGCGACGAGGTGAAGGAGGTGGCCACCTTGCGCGGCCAGCCGGTGCCGCTGGTCAAGTGCCTCACCAACGACATAAGCGTGCCG
This sequence comes from Alphaproteobacteria bacterium, assembly GCA_036396315.1. GTDB lineage: Bacteria > Pseudomonadota > Alphaproteobacteria > MPNO01 > DASWLB01 > DASWLB01. Next base: position 4,880 of record DASWLB010000251.1, on the reverse strand, counting down.
GCCGACGCGGAAGCCGTGCTCGAGGGCTATCTCAGCGAGCGCGGCTACGTCGAGCCCGAGGGGCCGTACGGCGAGTAAATGGGCTATTACGGGCCGATGCACCTCGACCCGGTGTTCCACTGCACCGCGATCACGATGCGCGGCGACGTGCTGCACCAGAGCCTGCTGCACGGCTCGGGGCGCATCCTCGACCGCTGCGATTCGATCAACATGAACGCGCTCCGCACCGAAGCCGAGGTCATGGCGCTCCTGCGCCAGACGATCCGCGAGCCGGTCGCGGTGCGCATGATGACCAACGGCGGCAGCGCGAACAACGTGCGCGTCGCGATCCGCCAGCACACCATCGGCGAGGCGAAGAACGCCATCGCCGCCATCTTCGGGCGCGTCATGCGGATCAAGCACGTGTTCGTATTCGACGACGACATCGACATCTTCGACGACCGCCAGTGCGAATGGGCGCTCGGCACCCGCTTCCAGGCCCATCGCGATCTTGTGATCCTCGAGGGACTGCGCGGCATGGCGATGGACCCGTCGCTCCAGGGCGCGCCGACCGGCGCGAAAGCAGGGTTCGACTGCACCCGGCCGATGGGGCGCGACCACCGCGTCACTTCGTGGCGCCCGGCCGCCAAGCGGTTCGCGGGCAAGGCCCGGCATCAGACCGTGGAACAGGCGCTCGAGGCCGGGCCGCTATTCTTCTCGGGCGTGATGGACGCCCTCGGCAGCCTCGACGGGCGCGAGGTGGCGTGCGCGCTCGACGAGCTGCGCCGGAAGGGCAGGCTCGGTCGCGACCGCGACGGTCGCTATCACTTGGGATCGTTCGCGCCCGGCGGCACCGGCATCGTCGGCGAGCTCGACCACGACCCGAACGACTTCGGTTAACGCGGCCTAAGACCAAGTCCTTTTGCGCATGACTCATGTGCGTTCGTCCTTCGAGACACGGTCCTCGCTGTTTGCTCGGACCGCCCTCAGGACGAACGGTTTGATTTGGAAGCAAAAAATCCGTCCGCCCTGAGGAGCCCGCGTAGCGGGCGTCTCGAAGGGCGAGACCAAAGCACGGGTGAGCCTCTGGGAGACTTGGTATAAGACCCCGTGTAGGGGTGGGTCTGAGACCCGCCACTGCAACGGACGATCCCGACCGGCTACACCCGCTCGATCACCATGGCGATGCCCTGGCCGATGCCGATGCACATGGTGCAGAGCGCGTAGCGGCCGTTGCGGCGCTCGAGCTCGTAGAGCGCCGTAGTGACGAGCCGCGCCCCGGACATGCCGAGCGGATGGCCGAGCGCGATCGCGCCGCCGTTCGGGTTGACGCGCGGATCGTCGTCGGCGAGCCCGAGCTCGCGCATCACGGCGAGCGATTGGGCCGCGAACGCCTCGTTCAGCTCGATGACGTCCATCTTATCGACGGTCAACCCGGTGCGCTCCAGCACCTTGCGCGTCGCCGGCACCGGACCGATGCCCATGATGCGCGGCGGAACGCCCGCGGCCGCGGCTGCCAGGATGCGCGCGCGAGGCGTCAGCCCTTCGCGCGTCGCCGCGTCCTCGGAGGCGACGAGCAGCGCGCACGCGCCATCATTGACGCCCGACGCGTTACCCGCCGTCACCGAGCCGTCCTTGGCGAAGGCGGCGCGGAGCTTGGCGAGCGCCTGCATCGTCGTCTCGGGCCGCGGATGCTCGTCGATCTGGACGACGACCGGGTCGCCGCGGCGCTGCGGCACGGCGACCGGCACGATTTCCGATGCGAGCCGCCCCGCATCCTGCGCCGCCTTGGTCTTCGCCTGGCTCGCGAGCGCGAACCTGTCCTGGTCCTCGCGCGAGATCTGGCGCTCGACGGCGAGGTTCTCCGCCGTCGCGCCCATCTCGTCGAGACCGAACAGCTCCGCCATCTTCGGGTTGGGGAAGCGCCAACCGATGGTCGAGTCGTAGATCTCCTGCTTGCGCTGGAACGGCTGGCTTGCCTTCGCCATCACGAACGGCGCGCGCGACATGGATTCGACGCCGCCCGAGATCAGGAACCTGGCCTCGCCGGTGCGGATCGCGCGCGCGGCCTGCGCGGTCGCGTCCATGCCGGAGCCGCAGAGGCGATTCACGGTCACGCCGCCGACCTCGACCGGCAGGCCCGACAACAACGCCACGTTGCGCGCGACGTTGCGGCAATCCTCGCCCGCCTGGTTGACGCAGCCGAAATACACGTCGTCGACGCGCCGCCAGTCGGCCTTGGCGTTGCGCGCCATCAGCGCCTTCACCGGCACGGTGCCGAGATCGTCCGGGCGCACCGCGGCGAGCGCGCCGCCGTAGCGGCCGATCGGGGTGCGGACGGCGTCGCAGATGAAGGCTTCGGTCATGGCGGGGCCTTGTCGATGACTTCGGGCGGTCACGAAGATATAGCGTCCCCTCGGCACGAGACCAAGCCCGGGTTGCCGGCCCGGCAGGGTATGGTAGGTTGGCCGGCGGCGCCCCTGGCACACCTCACCTCCGCGGTCATGGACTTTGACCAGATCTTCCTGCTCGTCCTCCTCGTCGCCGTGTTGGGATTTTTCATCTGGGGCCGGCTGCGTTACGACGTGGTGGCGTTCGCTGCCCTGCTGATCGCGGCGGCCGCGGGCATCGTGCCCCTCGACGGCGCTTTCGCCGGCTTCGGTCACCCGGCGACGGTGACGGTCGCCATGGTGCTGGTCATCGGCCGCGGATTCGTCAACTCGGGCGCCGTCGCCTTGATGGCGCGTCACCTCGTGCCGCCGATCGAGTCCGCGCCGGCGCACGTGGGCGCGCTCGCTTCCGTGGCGGGCGGGCTGTCCGCGTTCATGAACAACGTCGGCGCTCTCGCGGTGCTGATGCCGGCAGCCCTTCAGTCCGCCGCGGCCGTCAAGCGATCGCCCGCCGCGATCCTGATGCCGCTCTCCTTCGGCTCGATCCTCGGCGGGCTCGTCACGCTCATCGGCACGCCGCCCAACATCATCGTCGCCGCGTTTCGCGGCAACGCGACCGGCACGCCGTTCGACATGTTCGACTTCACGCCGGTGGGCGGTGCCGTCGCCGTCGCCGGAATCCTGTTCATCGCTCTCGTCGGCTGGCGTCTGATCCCGTCGCAGCGCCGCGCGACGTTGTCGTCGAGCGACCTGTTCCAGATCGACACCTATGTCTCCGAAGCCCGCGTGCCGCGCGAGAGCAAGGCCTGCGGCAAGACGCTCGGCGAGATCGACGCCCTCGCCGAAGGTCACGACGCGGTCGTCCTCGGCCTCGTGCGGCGCGACCAGCAGATCGGGCCCGGCCGCCGCCGGGAAACGCTGCGCGCGGGCGACGTGCTGATCTTCGAGGCGGCACCCGACTCTCTCACCAACCTGTTCAAGAGCCTCGGGCTGAAGCCCGGCGGCAGGCGGGGCAAGGACAAGCCGAAACTGCTCGGCAGCCCCGACATGTCGCTCGTCGAGGCGGTGGTGCAGCCGCGTTCGCGCGCCATCGGCCGCACCGTCGAGGCGCTCGGGCTGCGCCGGAGATGGGGCGTGAACCTCGCCGCCGTGTCGCGCGCCGGTCAGCCGTTCCGCGGACGCCTCAAATCCTTCCGCTTCCAGGTCGGCGACGTGCTGCTGCTCGAAGGCGACGCCGACCGTCTGCCCGAGGTCGTCGCCGCGATCGGCTGCCTGCCGCTTGCCGAACGCGGCCTCCAGGCCCCGGACGTCGCGAACGCGGGCGTCGCGGTCGGTGTGTTCGCCGTCGCGATCGGCGCCGCTACCGCCTCGTTCGTGAGCCTTCCGATCGCGCTCGCCTTCGCCGCCGCCGCGATGATCGTCCTCGGCATCGTTCCGGTGCGCGAGATCTACGACAACGTCGATTGGCCGGTGATCGTGCTGCTCGGCGCCATGATCCCCGTCGGCCAGGCGCTCGAAGCCACGGGCACGACGTCGCTGATCGCGGAATCGCTGGTCGGGCTGTCGTCCGGGACATCGCCCGTCCTTGCGCTGGTCGCGCTGCTCGTGATCGCGATGACGCTGTCCGACGTCATGAACAACGCCGCGACCGCCGTCCTGATGGCGCCCATCGGCGTCGAGATGGCGCGCACCTTCGGGGTCAGCGTCGATCCCTTCCTGATGGCGGTCGCGGTCGGCGCGTCCTGTGCGTTCCTGACGCCCATCGGGCACCAGAACAACACCTTGATTCTCGGCCCGGGCGGGTATCATTTCGGCGACTATTGGCGCATGGGATTTCCGCTCGAAATCATTATTGTCGTCGTCGCCGTTCCCATGATCCTGGCGATCTGGCCGCTGTGACCTACACTCTCGAAGGACCCTCCTCGATGAATCTGCGATTTGCCGTCGTCGTCGCCCTTCTGCTCTCTCCCCTGGCGGCGTTCGCGCAGGCAGCGAACGACAAGATCGTGGTCGGCGACGCCTGGGCCCGCTCCTCGTCGGGGCTCACGCGTACGGCAGCCGTCTATCTCACCCTTACGAACCGGGGCAGCGAGCCAGACCGGCTGCAATCGGTGCGCACGCCCGCGGCCCAGCGCGCCCAGCTGCACACCACGGTGCACCAGGGCGACGTGATGCGCATGCAGCGCGTCGACTCGATCGAGATTCCGCCCGGCCAGACCGTGCATATGTCGCCCGGGCGCTATCACGTGATGCTGATGACGCTCGCGAAGCCGCTCACCCAGGGCGACAAGTTTCCGCTCACGCTCCGCTTCGCGCGCGCGGGCGAGGTGACGGTCGAGGTCGCGGTCCAGGCGCCGGGCGCGATGGCCCCTGGCGGACAGATGCCGCACCGGCGTTAGGACGCAGCGCTACTTTTTCAGCAGCGCGAGGTGGGCGTCCTCGGCCGTCTGGGTCCACACGCCCTTTTCCTTGTAGAACGCGATCGCGGCCGGATGGTAGGGCACGACCGGC
>DASWLB010000250.1:0-3809 GCA_036396315.1 Alphaproteobacteria bacterium | reverse complement strand
CCGCTGTCGCAGTCGTTCATGCACGGCTCGACCGTGTTCGACGGCGCGCGCGCCTTCGGGCGCATGGCGCCCGACCTCGACCGCCACTGCGCGCGCCTGATTCGTTCCGCCGAGGTGGTCGGCCTCGCCACCGACCTGACCGCGGACGAGGTGGCCGCGCGCGCCATCGAGGGCATCCACCGCTTCCCGCCCGAGGCCGAGCTCTACATCCGCCCCGCCCTGTTCGCCGAGGACGGCTTCCTGATCCCCGAGGGCACGGCGCGCTTCGTGCTCACCCTGTTCGAGGTGGCGATGCCCGAGCCCACCGGCTTCACCGCCTGCCTGTCGAGCTATCGCCGCCCCGATGCGACCATGGCGCCGACCGCGGCCAAGGCGGCGTGCCTGTACCCCAACACCAGCCTGGCGCTCAAGGAGGCCAAGGCCAAGGGCTTCGACAACGCGGTGATGCGCGACGGCGCCGGCGACGTGGTCGAGTTCGGCACCTCGAACCTGTGGATCGCGCGCGACGGGGTGGCGATCACGCCGGCGGCGAACGGCACCTTCCTCGACGGGGTGACCCGCCGGCGGGTGCTCGCGCTCTTCGCCGAGGCCGGCATCGAGGCGCGCGAAGAGCGCCTCGGCTACGACGACCTCTGCGCCGCCGACGAGGTGTTCTCGACCGGCAACCTCGGCAAGGTGCTGCCGGTGACCCGGATCGACGACCGCGACGTCCAGCCCGGGCCCCTGTTCCGCACCGCGCGCGAGCTGTACTTCGCCTTCGCCGCCACCCAGACGGTCTGACAGGCGATGCGGATCACGGGCCTCGAGGCGCTGCACGCGGACGCGGGCTGGCGCAACTTCTCTTTCCTCAAGGTCGCGACCGACGACGGCGTCGCCGGCTGGAGCGAGTACCAGGAGGGCTTCGGCTCGCCCGGGGTGACGGCGGCGATCGAGGCGCTGGCGCCCGCGATCGTCGGCCGCGATGTCGGCGACATCGAGCCCATCTACTGGGACCTCTATGCCCTCACCCGCCCGGCCGCGGGCGGCGTGGTCGGCCAAGCGCTGGGCGCGATCGAGAACGCGCTGATCGACGCCAAGGCGAAGGCGCTCGGCGTGCCCGCCTACGCGCTGCTCGGCGGCAAGCTGCGCAACCGCATCCGCGTCTACTGGTCGCACTGCGCGACCTACCGCGCGATGGCGCCCGAGGCGCACGCCAGCGCGCCGGTGAGCTCGCTCGACGACCTCTGCGCGATCGGGCGCGAGGTGCGCGCACGCGGCTTCACCGCGCTCAAGACCAACATCTTCCGCTTCGACCGCACGCCGCCCCTGTGGGCGCCGGGCTTCAACCTGCCGCCCGGCGAGCAGGCGCTGAATGCCGAGGCCGATGTGATCGCCGCGCTCAAGGACTCGCTTGCCGCGTTCCGCGACGGCGCCGGCGCCGGGGTCGACATCCTGCTCGACCTCAACTTCAACTTCCGGACCGAGGGCTTCCTGAAGGTGGTGCGCGCGCTCGACGATGACGGCCTGTTCTGGATCGAGATCGACACCGGCGATGCCGCGGCGCTGGCGCTGATCCGCCGGTGCGCGCGCACGCCGATCGCCTCGTGCGAGACGCTGATCGGCTTGCGCGGCTTCCGCCCCTATCTCGAGGCGCGCGCGGTCGACGTCGCCATCGTCGATGCGGTCTGGAACGGGGTCTGGCAGTCGCTGAAGATCGCCGCCGCGGCCGAGGCCTACGAGACCAGCATCGCGCCGCACAACTTCTACGGCCACCTGTCAACGATGATGAACGCCCACTTCGTCGCCGCGGTGCCCAACGTCCGGATCATGGAGGTCGACGTCGACCAGGTGCCGTGGCGCGACGAGCTTTTCAGCCACGTCCCCGAGATCGTGGACGGCCACTTGATCTTGCCCGACCGCCCGGGCTGGGGCACCGAGCCGATCGAGGCCGCGATCCGCGCGCATGCGCCCAAGGGCGGCCCGATGATGCGGCTCAAACGGTGACGCCTTGCACTCCCGGCACGGTCACGCGGGGGATACGCCTCGAAGCCAAGGACCGTGGAGATACCATTCGGTACGGAACCGCTGAACCACACGGAGCCGCTGGCTCGGCAAGTCATCACCGGAAGGGCACTGGCATCGCATAAAGCGTACATGCTCCATCGGTCGTGACCTCCAGCACGTGATTGACCATTACGTCACCGGGTTCACCTTGGCACGCCAACACCTCGATCGCCCGCAAGATAAGCCGATAGGCCTCTTTGCGACCTAGGGCGGGCAAGACGATCAAGCCGGGATGTAGCGGCTCGCGGCCGATCAGATTGCGGAAGTCCTGCGCGTTCTGAGTTACGAGAACTCGGTCTTCGTCGATGCAGCGGGCAAGCACGGTGTGATCCTGCTCGCCGCGGCGCCCGACATGGAGCGGGTGGACGGCGTCATGTTGACCCGAGTTGTTCAGCCATTCGGCAATCCTCGGCGACAGGCACTCGTCGATGAACAGCCTCACGCGGCACGAGCCCAGGGCCGTCCCGACGGCCTGCCGCGCATAGGGTTGGCTTTGGCAAAAATCACCGCCGCCCACAGGGCTTCACGGGGAATGTCGGGGTTCTCCTCCGCGATGGCATCGAGCGTCTCTCCGGCGTTGATCCGGCCCAGCACCGAATAAACGGTCATGCGGGTTCCCTTGATGCCCGGCGTGCCGCCCATGATGCCGGCGTCGCTCACGAGCCACCTGCGCCGAGCCCGCCGGTAACGCTCCGCCCGCTTGATTGCCTCTTTTATCTTCGGCGCGAGAATCTTTGCATCGAGAGTCAACGGTCCGTCGAGCACAAGATGCCCGCCGATGTTCTCGGGCGCCGTCGCGCTGAGCCACTTGGCGATTCTGACCTTGCCTTCGATCGGCATGGGCCAATCGACCTCGCGCATGACGGCTATGTACTTCACGGCGTCGATGCCGAGCGCCTTTCGCAGCGTCCGCTTCAGCGTCGGCAGCCGGGCCTCGCCAACACTGAGTACGCGCTCCTCGATCGCCTTGCGCACGGCGCGCGGGGCCACGTCACACAGGACAGCCACCTCGTTTTGGGTGAGATCTGGATGCTCGGACGCAACAGGCATTGAATAATCCTTCCCTTATTCGGGAATGTTTTACTCGATCCCCCGCGGCACGGCAACGTCTGTTTGGCATGGCCCGGCGATGACTTGGTCGGCGCTAAGGGGCTGCGGTGCAGTTTGCCCGACACCGGGCTGATGATGCGCCTGAAGCGGCAACCCTGCCGGGCGAGGACCGCTCAAGCCGGGCGCGGCTCGATCGCGGCGAGCTCGCCGGCGATCGCGCGGCGCCATTCCAGCAGGTCGTAGTCGGCCTGCAGGCCGAGGAAGAAACCTACCGAGACGCCGAGATAGCGCGCGAGCCTCAGGTCGGTGTCGGCGCTGATCGCGCGCTTGGCGTGAACGATCTCGTTGATCCGCCGCGGCGGCACGCGGATCGCGCGTGCGAGGGCGTTCCGGCTCAGTTTCATCGGCACCCGGAACTCCTCGAGCAGGATCTCGCCGCGATGCGGGTTGGGCGGCCGCGCGCCTTGCCCGACGTCATCGGTGATCGTCGGCGATCACGACTTCATCAGATCCTCGGTCGCGCCAGACAAGCAAATGCGCCACCGCAAGTCGGTCTTGCCGGCATGCTCAGGCGCGTCTCGAACATAACATGAACATCTGCTTGACCCGACACCCGCGCGTTCCTAATGTCGAGGGGGAAGGGAAGCCGGCGGCCACGACGCCCGGGCCGGCCCTGTGAGACGCCCATGACCGTCGCGATCGCCCCGATCTCGCGC
>DASWLB010000249.1:0-10132 GCA_036396315.1 Alphaproteobacteria bacterium | reverse complement strand
GGCAAGGCTCATCGTGCCGAAGAACAGATAGACGATCAGGTAGTTGATCCCCATCGCCGCGATCTGCCGCTCGAGCTTGGCGGCGACCGTGTCGGGCGCGCCGGCGATCGCCATCTCCATCGCCTCCCAGCTCTCGAAGCTCTCGCCGCGATGGACGTTGGCCTGGAACAAGGCGGCCTTGCCGCCGTGCAATTGCCGCAGCCAGTTGAGGCTCTTGGCGTGGAACTCGAGCGCCGGCTTGGCGATGCGCCGCGCCTCGGCGTCGGTGCCGGCGACGACCACGTGGCGGAGCACGCCGATCGCCGCGCCGTCCGCGAACTCGGGCTTCGGCCGCGCCGCGGCGCCGCGCTTCTTCAGCGCCGCTCGGAAGGCGTCGATGTTCTCCTTGGCGCGGGCGGTCGGCCCGTTGGTCACGAAGTTCATTCCTTCCGCGCCCGACCACGACGATCCCTCGGCGCCCGACGATGCGTACCAGAAGGGCGGGTGCGGCGCCTGCAGCGGACGGAGCGGCATCGGCACCTTGGCGTATTGGAAGTACGGCCCGTCGTAATCGAACATGTCGCCCGCGAGCGCGGCCTTGAGGCAGCCATAGGCGTCGAGGAATATCTCGCGCGACTTTTCGTAGTCCACCTTGTGGTAGGCGATCTCGTAGGGCGATACGCCGCGCCCGATCCCGACGTCGAGCCGCCCGCCGCTCATGTGGTCGAGCATGCAGATCTCGTCGGCGATCTGGACGGGCGAGCGCAGCGGCAGGAGATAGACGAGCGGGCCGAGGCGCATCCGCTTGGTCGCGCGCGCCACCGCGGCGAGCCACACGCCCGGCGCCGGCACCATGTTGAGCGGCGTCGAATGATGCTCGGCGACGTGCAACGCGTAGAACCCGGCCCCGTCGGCCGCGGCGGCGAAGCCGAGCCGCTCGTCGAACTGGGCGGCGAGGGTGCGGTCGGGCGACCGCTCGAAATGGTCGAAGAGGCCGATTTTCATTCGTTCCGTTTCCTTCCGCCAAAGTCCCGCAAGATCGGGGAACCGCGACGCCGGCGCAAGGCTGCGTGCGGCGACAGATCGCAAAACCGGATGGCATTTCCGCAGGTCGATGCGATTCGCTCAGCGCTTCAAGGTGTTGTGGCGCGATGCGCATCGCTTCGTGAAAGATCGGCGGCGAACCCGTATGGTTTCCGACGCGTTAACGTCCGCGAAACCGCCGTTAAGGGGGTCGCTGCGCCGTGAAAACCGTTGCGGCGCTGCCAGGTTCGGCTTAGATAGAAAGACTTAACCATTTTTGTTCATAACTTCATCGCGTTGGCGGTCCGTTCCGCGGCGGCGAGAAGCAGGCGGCGCGGCGCGCACTTACGCGAAAGGCGAACGGGACGATGAGGATGGTTGGCGACGGGCCGATCCGCGGGCGGGACAGCGCGACGCTGTCCGCGCGGTCGCGCGTCGCCGCAACGATCGCAACGGGCATTTTCAATCCGGTCGACGGGGGGCTGCGACTTAGGAACCCCTGAGCGAGGCGCGCGTCGCGCGACGCTCGGGGGCACGAGCCATTCCAAGCCGCAACCCATGGATCGAAGGATCACCGCGATGAGCACGACCGACCGGAACCGGATCATAATTTTCGACACGACCCTGCGCGACGGCGAGCAATCGCCGGGCGCCTCGATGAATCTCGAAGAGAAGCTGCGCATCGCCGAGGCGCTCGAGGAACTGGGCGTCGACGTAATCGAGGCGGGATTCCCGATCGCTTCCAACGGCGACTTCGAAGCGGTGCGCGAGGTCGCGCGCACGATCAAGGACTCGGTCGTGTGCGGGCTCGCGCGCTCGGGCGCCGCCGACATCGACCGCGCGGCGGAGGCGCTGCTGCCGGCCCGCCGCCGGCGCATCCACACCTTCATCTCGACCAGCGCGCTGCACATGAAGTTCAAGCTGCAGATGCAGCCGGAGGAGGTGTACCGCGCGGTGATCGATTCGGTGACGCGGGCGCGCCGCTACACCGACGACGTCGAATGGTCGCCCGAGGACGGCTCGCGCACCGATCCCGACTTCCTGTGCCGCACGGTCGAGGCGGCGATCAAGGCGGGCGCGACCACGATAAACATCCCGGACACGGTCGGCTACGCCATCCCGGACGAGTTCGGCGCGATTTTCGCCATGCTGCGGAACCGCGTGCCGAACGCCGACAAGGCGGTGTTCTCGGCCCATTGCCACAACGATCTGGGATTGGCCGTCGCCAACGCGCTCGCCGCGGTCAAAGCGGGCGCGCGCCAGGTCGAATGCACCATCAACGGGCTCGGCGAACGCGCGGGCAACGCGGCGCTCGAGGAGGTCGTGATGGCGTTCCGCACGCGCCACGACTCGCTGCCGTTCGCGACCGGCATCAAGACCGAGAACATCACCAAGGTCTCGCGCCTCGTCTCCGCCATCACCGGCTTCGTCGTCCAGCCCAACAAGGCGATCGTCGGAGCCAACGCCTTCGCGCACGAGGCGGGCATCCACCAGGACGGCGTGCTGAAGAACGCCCAGACCTACGAGATCATGACGCCGGAATCGGTCGGGCTGGTGCGCTCCAAGCTGGTCATGGGCAAGCATTCCGGCCGCCACGCCTTCCGCGTCAAGCTGGGCGAGATGGGCTACCAGCTGGGCGCCAACGCGCTCGAGGACGCGTTCCGCCGGTTCAAGGACCTCGCCGACAAGAAGAAGGACGTGTACGACGAGGACATCGTCGCGCTGGTCGACGACGAGGTGCTGCGCGCGAACGACCGCGTCCGCTTCGTCTCGCTCCAGGTCGTGTGCGGCTCCAAGGGGCCGCAGACCGCGGACCTCGAGCTCGAGATCGACGGCGCCGTCCGCCGCCACAAGGCGACCGGCGACGGTCCGGTCGACGCCACCTTCAACGCCATCAAGGCGTTGTTCCCGCACGAGGTGCGGCTGCAGCTCTACCAGGTTCACGCCGTGACCGAAGGCACCGACGCGCAGGCCGAGGTGACCGTGCGGCTCGAGGAAAGCGGCAAGACTGTCAACGGCCAGGGCGCCGACACCGACACGCTGGTGGCGTCCGCCCGGGCCTACGTAAACGCGTTGAACAAGCTCCTGGTGAAACGGGAGAAAAAGGCGCCGGAGGCGTTGTCGGCTTGAAAGAGGACCCGGATATCAACACAGGGGTTGTGGAACGGGGGCGCTGACACCTCCGTTTCCTGACCGGGTAAAGGGCAAGGGACAACCGATGTTTTCGAAGCTTCTGGGGATGCTGTCCGCCGACATGGCGATCGATCTGGGGACGGCGAACACCCTCGTGTACGTCAAGGGCCGCGGCATCGTCTTGAACGAACCGTCGGTCGTGGCGATCGCCACGGTCAAGGGCAAGAAACAGGTGCTCGCGGTCGGCGACGAGGCGAAGATGATGCTCGGGCGCACGCCCGGCAACATCGAAGCCATCCGTCCGCTGCGCGACGGGGTGATCGCCGACTTCGAGATCGCCGAGGAGATGATCAAGCACTTCATCCGAAAGGTGCACAACCGGCGCTCGTTCGCGAGCCCGCAGATCATCGTCTGCGTCCCCTCGGGCTCGACCGCGGTCGAGCGGCGCGCGATCCAGGAATCGGCGGAAAGCGCCGGCGCCCGGCGCGTCTTCCTGATCGAGGAGCCGATGGCGGCGGCGATCGGGGCGGGGCTTCCCGTCACCGAGCCGACCGGCTCGATGGTCGTCGATATCGGCGGCGGCACCACCGAGGTCGCGGTGCTCTCGCTCGGCGGCATCGTCTATTCGCGCTCGGTCCGGGTCGGCGGCGACAAGATGGACGAGGCCATCATCGCCTACATCAGGCGCAACCATAACCTGCTCGTGGGCGAGGGTTCGGCCGAGCGCATCAAGAAGGAGATCGGCTCGGCCTGCGTGCCCGCGAACGGCGAGGGCGCGCAGATGGAGATCAAGGGCCGCGACCTGATGAACGGCGTGCCGAAGGAACTCATCATCTCCGAGCGTCAGATCGCCGAGTCGCTCGCCGAGCCGGTCGGCGCCATCGTCGAGGCGGTCAAGGTCGCGCTCGAGCACACCGCGCCCGAGCTTGCCGCCGACATCGTCGACAAGGGCATCGTGCTCACCGGCGGCGGCGCGCTCCTCGGCAACCTCGACATCGTGCTCCGGCACGCGACCGGCCTTCCCGTGTCGCTTGCCGACGAGCCGTTGTCCTGCGTCGCGCTCGGCACGGGCCGCTGCCTCGAGGAGATGAAGACGCTCCGGAACGTCTTGCACACCATGTACTGACGGCCCGTCCGCCCGGCCGGCGGGGCGCCGAGCCCCGCTCGCGCGGGCAGGACCGGGGGCGGGAATCGTTTTCGTGAGGTATCGCGCAGGATCGGTGGTTCGCCTGGCCGCGCCGCTCAAGGTGCTGGTCCAGCGCTTCGCGTTCCTCCTGCTCGTCGCCTCCGCATTCGCGCTCATGATGCTGGGCAAGGGCGACGCCTTGATCGTGGAACGCTTCCGCGCCGGGGTGGTCGACCTCGTCGCGCCCGCGATGGAAGTCCTGTCGCGGCCGGCGGCGACCGTCGCCGCGGTCGTGGACGAGACCGAGGAGCTGATCGCGCTGCGCACGGAGAACGCGCGTCTGCGCGAGGAGATCGGCGATCTCCGCGAATGGCAGAACGCGGCGCGGCGCATCGGCGCCGAGAACGCCTCGCTCCGCGACCTGTTGTCCTTCGTGCCGTCCGAACCCGCCCGCTTCATCTCGGCGCGGGTGATCGGCGACACCGGCGGGGCGTTCGTCCGCTCGATGATCCTGAATGCCGGGCGGCGCCACGGCGTCGAGAAGGGCCAGGCGGTCGTGACCGGCGACGGGTTCGCCGGGCGCATCTTCGAGGCGGGATTCCATTCGGCGCGCGTCCTCCTCGTCACCGACATCAACTCGCGCATCCCCGTCCTCGTCGAATCCTCGCGCGCGCGCGCGATCCTCGCCGGCGACAACTCCGACCGGCCGCGGCTCGCCTTCCTCGCCGCCAACGCCGAGGTCGCGGTCGGCGACCGGATCGTCACGTCGGGCCACGGCGGCATGTTCCCGATGGGTCTGCCGGTCGGGACGGTCGCCCAGGTCCGCGACGGGGTGGTGCGCGTCGCGCCGCTGGTCGATCTCGACCGGCTCGAGTTCGTTCGCGTCGTCGATTACGGACGGGTGCTGCCGCCCGATGCCGCCGGCCCGGACGCCGCGGCGGGCGCGGCGCCGAGGCGCTAGGCCATGGAAGGCGGGCTCCTGCAGCGGCTGGATGCGGCGGCGCGCAACCTGGTGCCGCTGTCGCTCGCGCTGATCGCCGTCATCGTCGGCGCGATGCCGATGTACATGCCCGGCTACGGGGCCATCGCGCCCAACCTCGCGCTCATCGCCGTCGTCTACTGGGCGATTTACCGGCCGGATCTGTTTCCCGCCGTCATCGCCTTCGCGGTCGGGCTCGTGCAGGACGCGGTGATGGGCACGCCGCTCGGCATGAACGCGCTCGTGCTGCTCTGCGCCCACGCCGTCATCGTGTCGCAGCGCCGCTTCTTCCAGGGCAAGTCGTTCGCCGTCGTCTGGTGGGCGTTCTCGATGGTCGCGATCGGCGCCGCGATCTTCGGCTGGGCGCTCGTCGCCGCGATCTTCGCCGCGCTGCCGAGCCCGGCGCCCGCTTTGTTCGGCACGCTGCTCACCGTCGCGCTCCACCCGTTCTTCACCTGGATCTTCGCGCGCACCCACCACGCGGTGCTGGGCGAGCCCCCCAATGTATCGCGATAACGCGCGCACCAAGTCGTTCACGCGCCGCACCGCCCTCATCGGCGGCGGCATGTTGGCGATGTTCGGCGTGCTGGCGGCGCGCATGTACCAGCTTCAGGTGCTGGAATCGCGCCGCTACAAGCTGCTCGCGGAAGAGAACCGCATCCATCTCCGCCTGCTGCCGCCGCCGCGCGGGCGCATCCTCGACCGTCACGGCGAGCTGCTCGCCATCAACCGCGACAATTACCGCGTGTTCGTCGTGCCCGAGGAGACCCCGGACGTGGAGGCGACGCTCGACGCGCTTGCGCGTTTCATCGAGCTTCCCGAACGCGACCGCAAGCGCGTGCTGCGCGAGGTGCGCCGCAACCGCGGCTTCGTTCCGGTCGCGGTGCGCGAGAACCTGACCTGGGAGGAGGTCGCGCGCATCGAGGTCAACGCGCCCGACCTTCCCGGGCTCTCGATCGACGTCGGCCAGACGCGCGAGTATCCCGAAGGCGCGACGGCCGCCCACCTGCTCGGCTACGTCGCGGCGGTGTCGGAGGCGGAACAGACCGGCGAGCCGATGCTCAACCTGCCCGGATTCCGCATCGGCAAGAACGGCGTCGAGAAGGTCCATGACCTGCCGCTGCGCGGCAAGGCGGGCAACAGCCAGCTCGAGGTGAACGCGGTCGGCCGCGTCATGCGCGAGCTCGCCCGCCAGGAGGGCCAGCCCGGCCAGGACGTGGCGCTCACCCTCGACATGGGGCTGCAGCGCCGCGCCATGGAGCGGCTCGCCCAGGAGGCGGCGGCGACGGCCGTCGTCATGGACGTGAACTCGGGCGACGTGCTCGTCATGGCGTCCTCGCCCTCCTACGATCCCAACGCGTTCGCACGCGGGCTCACGCCCGAGGAGTGGGGCCAGCTCTCGACCGACGAGCGCACGCCGCTCATCAACAAGGCGATCGCCGGGCTGTACGCGCCGGGCTCCACCTTCAAGCTCGCCGTGGCGCTCGCCGCGCTCGAATCGGGAATCGGGTCCGACCTCCGCACGTTCTGCCGCGGCCAGGTGGATCTGGGCTCGGCGCGCTTCCATTGCTGGAAGAAGGGCGGGCACGGCTCGCTCGACATGATCAGCGGCATCGAGCAGTCGTGCGACGTGTATTTCTACGAGCTGGCGCGGCGCGTCGGCGTCGACCGCATCGCCGCGACGTCGGCCAGGCTCGGGCTCGGCCGCAAGGTCGACATCGAGGTCCCCGGCGAGAAGCCCGGCCTCGTCCCGACGCGCGCCTGGAAGCTGGCGGCGACCGGCGTGCCGTGGCAGCCGGGCGAGACGCTGGTCACCGGCATCGGCCAGGGCTTTGTGCTGGCGACGCCGCTGCAGCTCGCCGTGATGACCGCGCGCGTCGCCAACGGCGGCAAGGCGGTCGTGCCGCGGCTCTACCGCGACATGGTGCGGGGCGAGTCCTCGGCGCCGAAGCCGATGCCGGAATGGCCGTCGATCGGCGTGTCCGAGGCGGCGATCGCCGTCGTCCAGCGCGGCATGTGGGCGGTGTCCAACGGGACGCGCGGCACCGCGCGCGGCGCCCGCATCGCCAAGGAGCCGTTCGAGATGGCGGGCAAGACCGGCACCTCGCAGGTCCGCCGCATCACGCGCCGCGAGCGCGAGACCCGGGTGCTGAAGAACGAGGAGAAGCCGTGGAACGAGCGCGACCATGCGCTGTTCGTCGGCTACGTGCCCGCCGCCCAGCCGCGCTACGCCGCCGCGGTCGTGGTCGAGCATGGCGGCGGCGGCGCCGCGGTCGCCGCGCCGATCGTCCGCGATCTCCTGCTCGCCACCCAGCGCGCCGATCCGTCCGGGCGCGACCGCGGGCCGGTGGTCGCCTCGGAACGACCCGGCCCCCGGGACGAAGGACCCGGCGGAAGCCGCGGCTAGAGGGGGCAGGGCATGAGGTTTCGCGCCGCCGACCCGTCCGATCTCTCGCTCGCCCAGAAGCTGTTGCAGATCAACTGGTCGGTCGTCCTCCTCCTGTGCCTCATCGCGTCGGTCGGATTCGCGATGCAGTATTCGGCGGCGAACGGCAGCCTCTCCCCGTGGGCGTCGCGCCAGATGGTGCGGTTCGCCGTCGCGCTGGTGATCCTCATCGGGGTCGCGATCGTCGATATCCGCGTGTGGCTGCGCTACGCGTACTGGATCTACGCCGGCGCGCTCGCCCTCGTCGTCTCGGTCGAGGCGTTCGGCATCGTCGGCATGGGGGCGCAGCGCTGGATCCATATCGGCGTGTTCCAGCTGCAGCCGTCCGAGGTGATGAAGGTCTCGCTCATCCTGGCGCTCGCCCGCTATTTCCACGGCGCGACGCTCGAGGACGTGGCGCGGCCGAGCTATCTCCTCGTGCCGCTCGCCATGGTCGGCCTGCCCGCGCTCCTCGTCATGCGCCAGCCCGATCTCGGCACCGCGATGATGCTGGTCCTGGTGGCGGGCGCGATCTTCTTCCTCGCGGGCGTCCGGCTGTGGATGTTCGGCGTGGTGATCGCCTCCGCGGCGGCGGCGGTGCCGCTCGCGTGGGGTGCGCTGCGCGGCTACCAGAAGGAGCGCATCCTCACCTTCCTCGATCCGGAGAGCGACCCGCTCGGGGCGGGCTACCACATCCTCCAGTCGAAGATCGCGCTCGGTTCGGGCGGCATCTTCGGCAAGGGGTTCCTCCTGGGTACCCAGAGCCACCTCAACTTCCTGCCGGAGAAACAGACCGACTTCATCTTCACCATGCTCGCCGAGGAGATGGGCATCGCCGGCGGGCTCGGGTTGCTCGCGCTCTACGGGATGCTCATCGTCGTCGGCCTGGCGTTGAGCCTGCGCGTGCGCAACCAGTTCGGCCGGCTCGTCGGGATGGGCATGACGACGATGTTCTTCTTCTACGTCGTCATCAACATCGCCATGGTGATGGGGCTGATCCCGGTGGTCGGAGTGCCGCTGCCGCTGATCTCCTATGGCGGCACGGCGCTGATGACCCTGATGGCCGGGTTCGGCCTCCTCCTGTCGGCCTCGGTGCACCGCAACGTGCGCATCGGGCGCTACGGCCAGGGCGACGAGTACTGAGGGGGGTGGTCAAGCCCCGGTCGCTTTGCTATATGCCCCGTGCGCCCGAGGCGAGACGCGTGGCGCACTCCCGGTTCCGGGGCGCATAGCTCAGTTGGTAGAGCAGCTGACTCTTAATCAGCGGGTCCCAGGTTCGAGTCCTGGTGCGCCCACCAGCCTTCGCTTGCTTCGCAAGCTACGGCTCGGCAAGCCACACCGTTAGCGGGTGAGAAGCAAGCGAAGGCTGCCGCGCCGAAGCCCGAAGGGCGGAGGCGGGCTCCGGCCGCCTTCCGAGAAATGCTTGCATGACCTACGTATACATTCTCCGGAGCCTGGAACATCCTGACCGCTACTACGTCGGCGTCACGGCCGACTTGCGTGCCCGTCTGAATAAGCACAACGCCGGCGAAGTCCCGCACACGTCGAAATATGTCCCTTGGGCAATCAAGACCTATGTTGCGTTCTCAGATGAGAAGCAGGCATTCGCGTTCGAAAAGTACCTCAAATCGCCTTCCGGTAGGGCCTTTGCGAAGAAGCGACTTTGACCAACGCGTTTTGGGATCGCAGATTCAAGCCATGACCCTAGAAACTAGCATCCGCTATTTCGCCGACACAGACACGATGGCGATCGAGGTCCGCCCCTGGCCGGAGGGGGTGAAAGACGATTCTGCCCAGGTGGGCGGCGAGGACGCGGGCGAGGACCTCGTGATCCACTATGCGCCGGATGGCGAGGCGTGGCTTTGGGAGATCGAGCACGCCTCTCGACATCCTGAGCATATCGCCGCGGCGCTCGATGAGTTGCGCCGCTGCAGCACGCTCGCTGCGGAATGACATTCGGTGCGACCAATCGGTTCCGCTGCCCGCCCGCCAATGCGAACAACCGCTGTGGGTCCCGCGCTCGAGTCCTGGTGAGACCACCAGGGCCTTGCCCTTCGCGCGAAGCTCGTGCCGCTGGCCCCGCCTCACCCGGCGCAGAGCTTGGCAAGCAGCCGCTTCAGCTGGGGCGTCGCCGCGAGCGCGTCGCGCAGCGCCGGGATGTCGCCCTCGTCGATGATCAGCGGCGAGCGCTGGAACCGGCCGCGGTGATCGTAGAAGCAGAACCGGATCTCGCGCGTGCCCTTGGCGGCGCCGGCGGTGAATTCGAGAAGCTGGATGGTCGGCCGATGATGTTCGGTCGAGATCTGCGCCTCCTCGGCGATCACGCCCGTCCCCCAATGCAGCGAGAACGTCTTCGGCTTTTCCGGCTTGGCGCTGCGCATGGCCCGTACTCCCCGCGGTCAGTCTAATCCGGCGATGCGCGCGCCGGAAACCCGCCAACGCGCCGCATTCCGTCGGAAAACTTTAC
>DASWLB010000248.1:0-5049 GCA_036396315.1 Alphaproteobacteria bacterium | reverse complement strand
CTTCTCGCTCACCGGGATGACGGGGAATTTCTGGCTGGCGATCCTGCTTGCGATCCCGCTCACCGTGCTGCTCGGGCTCGCGCTCGAATGGGCGCTGTTCCGCCCGATCTACCGGCGCGACCACCTGTACCAGGTGCTGCTCACCTACGGCCTCATCCTGGTGTTCGAGGAATGCCGCAGCCTGCTCGTCGGCGACGACGTGCACGGCGTGGCCGTGCCCGCCTTCCTCGACTTCTCGCTGCCGCTCACCGAGGCGCTGAGCTATCCGGTCTATCGCCTCGCCATATCGGGCATCTGCCTCGCGCTCGCCGGGCTCATGTACCTGGTGATCCAGAAGACGCGGATCGGCATGGCGATCCGCGCCGGTTCGGTGAACCGCGAGATGGTGCAGTCGCTCGGCATCGACGTGGGACTCCTGTTCCGCTTCGTGCTCGCGGCCGGCGTCGCGCTTGCCGCCTTCGCCGGCATGATCGCGGCCCCGGTCAGCTCGGTGTTTCCGGGCATGGGCAACCAGATTCTCATCATCTCCTTCGTCGTCGTGGTGATCGGCGGCATGGGCTCGATCAAGGGCGCGTTCGTCGGCTCGCTGGTCATCGGGCTCGTGGACACGTTCGGCCAGGTGCTGGTGCCCCAGATCGCCGGCATGACCGTGTACATCCTGATGGCGGCCGTCCTGCTGTGGCGGCCGGCCGGGCTGTTCGGGCGGACCGGCTGAGATGGCTTCCGTGCTCGCGAAGCTCGTTCGGCCGGCGCCCGCGTGGCTCGCTCTCGCTGGCGCGCTCGCGCTCCTTGCCGCCTTCCCGGCGGTCGGCGACAAGTTCTACCTGCAGCTTCTGTCCAAGATCATGCTGATGGCGATTTTCGCCATGAGCCTCGATCTGCTCGTCGGTTATGCCGGGCTGGTGAGTTTCGGACACGCGGCCTTCTTCGGCCTCGGCGCCTACGGGCTATGGCTCGTCTCGCCCGAGTACGAGGCCGCGAATCTGTGGCTCAGCTTGCCGGTCGCGGTGCTCATCGCCGCAACGGCAGCGCTCGCGATCGGGCTTCTCGTGCTGCGCTCGAGCGGGGTGTACTTCATCATGGTGACGCTCGCCTTCGCGCAGATGTTCTTCTATTACGTGCACGGCGCGAATTGGCTCGGCGGATCGGATGGTGTCTACATCTACGTGAAACCGGACGCATCGCTGTTCGGCTGGGCGCCGTTCGATCTCGAGAACCACGTCGAGTTCTACTATGTCGCGCTCGCGCTCATGGCTTTCGTCTATGTTGCGCTCCGCGTCGTGCTCGACTCGCCGTTCGGCCGCGTCGTGCGCGGCATCAAGAGCAACGAGCCGCGCATGCGCGCCCTCGGCTTCGCCACCGCCCGCTACAAGCTGGCGGCGTTCGTGATCGCCGGCGCGCTCGCCGGGCTCGCCGGCTACTTCAACGCCGCGCAGTTCGGGTTCGTCAGCCCGGACCTGTTCGGCTGGCGGCTTTCGGGTATCGTCCTGATGATGGTGATCCTGGGCGGGATGGGCACGCTTTACGGGCCGATCCTCGGCGCGTTCGCGATCGTGCTGCTCGAGGACACGCTGTCCGGCACGACGCGCCACTGGCTGTTGCCGATGGGGCTGTTCATCATCCTCGCCGTGCTCGCCTTGCCCAAGGGCTTCGCCGGGCTCGCGCTCGGATGGCGCGGACCGCGGCGGCGGGAGGCCGGCAATGGCTGATCCGGTGCTCGTCGTGCGCGGTCTCACCCGCTATTTCGGCGGTCTTGCCGCGGTCGACGAGGTCTCGCTCGATCTCGCCTCCGGCGAGGTGCATGCCGTCATCGGTCCGAACGGCGCCGGCAAGACGACCCTGATCAACCTCCTGTCGGGCGAGCTCAAGCCGACGGCGGGCTCCGTCCGCTACCAGGGGCGCGAGATC
Organism: Alphaproteobacteria bacterium; assembly: GCA_036396315.1. Lineage (GTDB taxonomy): Bacteria > Pseudomonadota > Alphaproteobacteria > MPNO01 > DASWLB01 > DASWLB01. Next base: position 3,141 of record DASWLB010000248.1, on the reverse strand, counting down.
GCCGGGCTCGCCAACGACCGCATCGCGCGGCTCGGCATCGGGCGGTCCTATCAGCGCATCAACATCTTCCGCGACTTCACCGCGTTCGAGAACTGCCGGCTGGCGGCGCAGGCCTCGGAACGCATGCTGGCGCACTCGATGCGCTTCGTGCGGCCCGCTTTGTCCTATCGCCACCTCAACGAGGCGGCGGAACGCGCGCTCGCGCTCGTCGGGCTCGATGGCATCGAGCGCGTCGCGGACACGTTGTCGCATGGCGAGCAGCGCCAACTCGAGATCGCGATGACCCTGGTCGCCGACCCCAAGGTGCTGTTGCTCGACGAGCCGCTCGCCGGGATGGGGGCGGAGGAGGGCGCGCACATGGTCGCCCTCATCGCCCGCCTCGCCGCCGAGCGCGCCGTGCTGCTGATCGAGCACGACATGGACGCCGTGTTCTCGATCGCCCACCGCCTCACCGTCATGGTGAACGGGCGCGTGCTCGAGACCGGCGCGCCGCAAGCGATCCGCGCCAGCCGGGCGGTGCAGGAGGCCTATCTCGGCGGCGCGGAGACGGTCGCGTGAGCGCGGCGCCGCTGATCGCCGCCGCGGGGCTCCACGCCTTCTATGGCGCGAGTCACATCCTGCACGGCGTCGATTTCGCGGTGGGGCGAGCCGAGACCGTCGGGCTGATGGGCCGGAACGGCATGGGCAAGACGACCTTGCTGCGCGCGCTTCTCGGCCTCACCCCGCCGCGGCAGGGCGAGGTGCGCATCGACGGGCGCGCCATGACCGGCGCCGCGCCGCACGCGATCGCCCGCCAGGGCATCGCCTTCGTGCCCGAGGGACGCGGCATCTTCGCCAACCTCACCGTGCGCGAGCATCTCGTGCTCGCAGCGCGGCCCGCGCGCGACGGGCGGCGCGACTGGACGCTCGAGCGCGTGCTCGCGACCTTTCCGCGGCTCGCCGAGCGGCTCGAGCTGGGCGGCGCGCAACTCTCCGGCGGCGAGCAGCAGATGCTGACCATCGGCCGCGCGCTCATGACCAACCCGGACTGCCTGATCCTCGACGAGGCGACGGAGGGGCTCGCGCCCATCGTCTCGCGCGAAATCTGGTCGATCATCCGCCAGATCCGCGCGACCGGCATCGCCGCGGTGATCGTCGACAAGAACTTCGCCGCCGTCTCCGCAGTCGCCGACCGCATCGTCATCCTGGTCAAGGGACGCGTCGCCTTCGCGGGCACGGGCGCGGAGCTCAAGGCTTCGCCCGACATCCTGCAGCGCCATCTCGGCGTGTGAGCGCGTTCGTGTCCGACCGCGCGAGGCCGGAATTCGCAGGCACCCGCTTCGAGATTCTGGCGGCCGGGCGGCGCATCGAGGCGTGGTCGATCGCCGCCCGCGATGCCGCGCGCCCGACCCTCGTATTGCTGCACGAGGGGCTGCGCTGCGCCGTGCAATGGCGCGACTTTCCGCTGCGGCTCGCGGAGCTGACGGGGTGCCGGGTCATCTCGTATTCGCGCTACGGCCACGGCTTCTCCGAGCCGCTCGAGGCGCCGCGCGCGGTCGGGTACATGCACGACGAGGCGCTCCTCGCGTTGCCCGAGCTTCTCGACCGGCTCGCGATCGCCGATCCGGTGCTGATCGGGCACAGCGACGGCGCCTCGATCGCCATCATCCACGCGGGCGGCGCGGGCCGCGCCGTGCGCGGCCTCGTGCTGATGGCGCCGCACGTGTTCGTCGAGGACGTGACCGTCGCCTCGATCGCCGCCGTGCGCGAGTCTTACGCGACCACGGACCTGCGCGAGCGGATGGCCCGCCACCACGCGGATCCCGACGCGACCTTCCGCGGCTGGAACGACATCTGGCTCGACCCCGCGTTCCGCGCCTGGAACATCGAAGAGTATTTGCCGGAAATCCGTTGTCCCATCCTGATGATCCAGGGCCGCGACGACGAGTACGGGACCGTGGCGCAGCTCGATGCGATCGAACGCGGTGTCGCCGCTTCGCGCGTCGAGCGACTGATGCTCGCCTCGTGCGGTCATGCGCCGGATCGCGACCAACCTGAGGCGACGCTTGCCGCCGTCGCGCGATTCGTCACGGGACTTTGATCGCGCTGCGCGCGCATGACTCGCGCGGCTCCGCCTGTTACATTTTCCGAGCAAACGACAATCAACAGGGTCCAGGGAGTTAGCCATGGCATCGAAGGCGAAGGCGCGCATCATCGCGATCGAGGAGCATTACTGGGACAAGGAGCTATCGGGAAAGCACGCCGACAGCGGCCGCCAGGTGCCGGAGATCGCGCGCCGGCTGAACGACCTCAACGAGCTGCGCATCAAGGAGATGGACGAGGCGGGCATCGACGTGCAGGTGCTGTCTCACGGGGGCGCCGGCACGCAGAAGCTCGACCCCGCGACCGCCGTCGCGCTCGCGCCCAAGGTGAACGACCGCCTCTATGAGACGGTACGGGCCCATCCCGACCGGTTCGCCGCCTTCGCCGTCATCCCGACGCCCGATCCCAAGGCCGCCGCCGACGAGCTCGAGCGCTGCGTCACCAAGCTCGGCTTCAAGGGCGCCATGGTGCACGGGCTCACCAACGGCGAGTTCCTCGACAACAAGAAGTTCTGGCCGATCTACGCGCGCGCCGAGGCGCTCGACGTGCCGCTCTATTTGCACCCGGCGACGCCCCATCCGGCCGTGATCGAGGCCTACTACAAGGACTACGCCAAGGAATTTCCCGCCATCGTCAACGCGGCGATGGGCTACACGTTCGAAACCGCGGCGCAGGCGCTGCGGCTCGTGCTGTCGCGGGTGTTCGAGACGCATCCCAAGCTCAAGATCATCCTCGGGCACCTCGGCGAAGGGCTGCCCTTCCTCCTGTGGCGCATCGACCACACGCTGCGCAACCCGGGGAATGCCCAGATCGACTTCCGCGACACGTTCTGCGACCACTTCTACGTGACGACTAGCGGCTTCTTCTCCGACCCGGCGCTCCTCTGCTCCATGCTCGAGATGGGCGCCGACCGCATCATCTTCTCGGTGGACTGGCCGTGGGGCAACAACGTCAAGGGCGTCGAGTGGCTCGAGCACATGTCGATCTCGGCCGAGGACAAGGCCAAGATGTTCGGCGGCAACGTCGAGCGCCTGTTGCGGATGCAGACGAACGCGTGAG
>DASWLB010000247.1:0-1880 GCA_036396315.1 Alphaproteobacteria bacterium | reverse complement strand
CGGCATGCCGGCGCCGCCCTTGGCGGCGAACGCCATGGCGGGGCCGCTGCCCAGCCCGAAATCGACGTTCTTGGCGATGAGCCCCTGCTGCATTTTCGCGTCGCCGCCGAATCCGACGATCTTGACCTCGTCGAATCCGTGCTTCTTCCAGATGCCCAACTCGATTCCGACATCGGTCGGCGTGAAGGTCCAGGCGAACGGCACGGCCTTGCCGACGACGATGGTGTCGCCGGCCTTCGCGCCGACGGCGAAGCCCAAACCCGTCGCGAGCGCGGCAACGGTGAGTACCGTCGTCAAGCTGCGTCGCATCGTGCGTGTCATGATGGTGTCCTCCCTGTCGTCGTCCGGCGCCCCGGGGTTGCATCGATCATAGCCGAAACGCTCTCCCTTTGCGATGCACGGGAACGGGCTTGGCTCACCCGCAAGAGTGCTTCACACTGCGCGACGTCGCAACGGAAATGCGGCGCAGCGATGGTCGGGATGACGACACTCTCGGAGGAACGGCGCGCGCGTCTCTTCGCCGCGATGGCTGAGGAGGGCATCGAGGCGCTCGTCGTCTACGGCAATGCGTGGCAGGGCGACTACTTGCGCTACGCGACCGACTTCGCGGCCGTCGAGGGCGATGCGATCGCCGTCGTCGCTTCGGGCGGCGAGACGCGGCTGTTCGTCGAAGGGCCGCTCGAGGCAGACCGCGCTTCGGTCGAATGTCCCGGCATCGCCGCGACCGCGTGCGCCGACGTCGTCGGCGAGGCGGCGGCGCATCTCAAGCGGCTCGGCAACCGGCGCGTGGCGGCGGCGCCCGGCGGCCTCGTCCCGTTCGGCCTCGCGCAGTCGGACGCGGGGCGGCGCGCCACCGACGGCACGGCGCTGATGGACCGGCTGCTCATGGCGAAATCGCCCGGGGAGATCGCCGCGCTCCGCCGCGCGGCCGCGCTCGCCGACCGCGGCTACCAGATGTTCATGGAGGCCTGCCGGGTCGGGCGCAAGGAGTACGAGCTGGTCGCCGACATCGAAGGGTTCTTCCGCAGCGAAGGCTGCCCGGAGAATTTCATGATCCTGGGATCGGGCGGCGTCGAGGTGCGCGGCATGCACCCGCCGGGCGAGCGGCGCCTCAAGGAAGGCGACCTCGTCACCACCGAGCTTACCCCAGCGGTCGAGGGCTATTACGTGCAGCTCTGCCGCACCCTCGTGCTGGGCGAGCCGAGCGCTGCGCAGCGCCGCGCCTTCGACGTCTATCGCGAGGCCGCCACGGCGGGCGAAGCCGTACTCAAGGCGGGCGTCACGGCCGCCGCGGTCGCGCGTGCCGAGAACGACGTGTTCCGCAAGCACGGGCTCGGCGTCTATTGCACCGGCGAGTACACGCGGGTGCGCGGCCATGGGCTCGGTCTGTTCGCGGATTCTAAGCCGCATCTGCTCGAGGACGTCGAGGTGCCGCTTCCCGCCGGCGCGGCGGTGATCGTGCACCCGAACACCTACCATCCGGAGGTCGGCTACATGGTGTTCGGCGACTCCCTCGTCGTCACCGACGGGGGCTTCGAGCGGCTCACCGCGACGCCGCGCGAGCTTCTCTCCATGCCTTCATAATCAATAAGATGCGCCGCGGTCTTCTTGCATGGTCTGAAGACGAAGTGCCGCGGGCGGCGCTCGAAGCCCGCGTCGCGCGGCTGCGCGCCGCGATGCGCGACGACGGGCTCGGGGCCGTCCTCATCTACACCAATTTCCCGCGCCCGGCGGCCGTATCCTACCTCACCCATTTCATCCCGTACTGGTCGCAGGCATTGCTCGCGGTCTTTCCCGACGATCCGACGGTTCTCGTCTCGAGCCTGTCGAAGCGCGTGAACGAATGGATCCGCGAGACCTCGAACATCGGCGAGCTGGTG
>DASWLB010000246.1:0-13527 GCA_036396315.1 Alphaproteobacteria bacterium | reverse complement strand
TTCTGCGCGAGGAGCAGCGGCGCGAACGGCGGCACCGGGCCCGAGGCGTTGCCGAACGTGACGAACAGGCCGCGCGGCCTGAGGCAGTCGAGCGAGCCGGGGAACGTGTCCTTGCCCACCGAATCGTAGACCACGTCGACGCCCCTGCCCTTGGTGATCTTGCGCACCCGCGCGACGAAATCCTCGCGCGTATAGACGATGACGTGGTCGATGCCGAGCCGCTTGAGCAGACGCGCCTTGGCCGGCGTGCCGACCGTCGCGATCACCGTCGCACCCAGTTGCTTCGCCCATTGGCTGAGGATGAGCCCGACGCCGCCGGCCGCGGCATGTATGAGCACCACGTCGCCCGGACGAATGCGGTGGGTACGACGCACCAGGAACCAGGCGGTGAGCCCCTTGAAGATCGCCGCCGCCGCAAGCTCGGGCGAGATGCCGCGCGGCAGGCGGACCAGCTTGTCCGCGCTTATGATCCGGGAATCGGCATAGGCGCCGAGGTCGTAATCGACATAGGCGACGCTGTCGCCGATCTTGACGTTGCGCACGCCCGGCCCGACGGCGGCGACGGTGCCGGCGCCCTCGCGCCCCGGCGTGTAGGGCATTGCCATCTTGTACAGGCCGGTGCGCTCGTAGATGTCGATGAAGTTGACGCCGATCGCCGCGTGGCGCACCAGCGCCTCGCCGCGCTTCGGCCGCGCGAGCGGCACCTCGCGCAGCTTGAGCACCGAGGGCGCGCCGGCCCGTTCGACGACGATGGCCTTGGTCATGAGGCGTCTCCGCCGCTCGGGTCAGGCGAGGTTGGTCTTGAGGAACTCGGCGGTGCGCCGGTTGGCGAGGTCGGCCGCCGCCTTGTCGTAATGCTCGCCGCCGGTTCGCGCGAAGGCGTGCTCGACGCCGGGATAGGAGTAGATCGAGATCAGGATGATGCCGATCAGGTTGGCGTAGATCTTCTTCTGCGTCTCGAGCGGGCAGAACTGATCCTTTTCCGCGAAGTGGATGAGGAGCGGCTTCGAGATCTTGCCGGCGTGGTTCAGCGCGTTCTCGATCTGCACGGGGTAGTACGCGACCGAGGCGTCGGAATCGGTGAAGCACGCGGTGTGGTAAGCGAGGCTGCCGCCAAGGCAGAACCCGACCGCGCCGGCCTTGCCGGTCGCGCCCTCGAGCTTGCGCACGTGGCCGAGAGTTGCCGCGATGTCGGCGACGCCTTTCGGGAAATCGAATCCCTTCATCAGCGCGAACGCCTTGTCCCATTCGGCTTTGGATTTGTCGGTGAGCTGCACGCCGGGCTCCTGGCGCCAGAACAGGTCGGGCGCGATCGCGAAGTAGCCGTCGCGCGCGTAGCGGTCGCACACGCCGCGGATGTCGGCGTTGACGCCGAAGATCTCCTGGATCACGACGAGGCCCGGGCCGGTGCCGGAGGGCGGGCTGGCGAGGTAGGCGGAGAACGAGCCGCCGTCGGCGGCCGTCACCGTGACGTCGGGCATGATGGTGCGCTCCCGGATTTATCGTTGCGCCGCGACCTTATCGCGGTGGCGGCGCGCTGTCACGCCGCCGTGGTGGCGGGCAGGTGCGCGCGCTCGAGCACGAGGAGACGGCGCTTGGTCGCGAGCCCGTCGCCGCCGGAATAGCCGCCGAGCGCGCGATGGGCGCCGAGCACGCGGTGGCACGGGATGAGGATCGGGATGGGGTTCTTCGCGCAGGCGCCGCCCACGGCACGCGCCGCGGTGCCGAGCTCGAGCGCGAGGTCGCCGTAGGATCGCGTTTGGCCGTAGGGGATCGCCGCCATCGCGCGCCACACGCGGCGCTGGAACGCGGTGCCGCCGGCATCGAGCGGCAGATCGAATCGCCGGCGCGTGCCTGCGAAATAGTCCTCGAGCTGGGCCTGCGCGCGCGCGAGCAGCGGCGTGCGATCCGTGGCGTCCTGCGCACCCCAGTCGAGGGCGACGATGACGCCGTCGCGCTCGCTGAGCGTGAGGGTGCCGAAGCGCGAGGAGAACGACAGGCGCATCACGTCCGGCGTCATGACCGCATCAGGAGCGCGAGCCCGTCCGGATCGGTGACGGGCAGCGAGCACGTTTGGCGCGTACAGACATAGGCGGCCGGCTTGCCGTCCACCATGCCTTTGTCGTGAGCGGGGTGTGACGCGGGAAGGGTGGCGGCGGGCGTCACCGGCTGCACGAGGCGGTTGGGCGCTGCGGTGCGCCAGGCGGCATCGGCGAGCGCGATGTGTCCGGGATCGTCCGGCTCGCCGACGATGACGACATGGGTGGCAGTCTCGAGCATCTCGTTGGCGTTGAGGAGCGTCGCGAGGGGAAAGAAGTTGCGCTCGACCTCGCCCGCGAACGCGGCGACGATTCCCTGGGCGCGTTCACGATAGGTGTCGTCGCCGGTGATGAGCCAGAGCCGGGCGAGCGCATCGACCAGCATGCCGTTGCCCGCCGGCGTCGCGTTGTCGTTCGCCGTCTTGGTGCGGACGATCAGCGCCTCGGCATCGTCGGCGGTGAAGAAGTAACCGCCGCCCGTTCGGTCGGCGAAGTGCGCGTCGAGCACGCCGATCCACTCTTCCGCCTTGGCGAGATAAACGCCTTCGCCGGTCACTTCATAGAGCGCGAGGGCGGCGCCCGTCATCGCGGCGTAGTCGTCGAGGGTGGCGTCGTGACGCGCCGACCCGAGACGGTAGCTGTGCAGGAGTCTGCCGTCGCGCGTCATGTTGGCGACGACGAAGGCGAAGGCGCGCCGCGCGGCGGCGATCCATGACGCCTCGCGAAACACGCGGCCGGCGCGGGCGAGCGCGGCGATCGTCAGCCCGTTCCAGTCGGCCAGCACCTTGTCGTCCCAGCCGGGGCGGACGCGCGCCGCACGGCGCGCGAGCAGCACCTCGCGCGCGGCGGCAAGGCGCCCCTCCTCGTCGGCGCCGAACGTGTCGCGGACGCGCGCGCGGTTGAGGATCGTCTTGGCTTCCCAGTTGCCGTCGCGCGTCACGTCGTAGGCGCGCTTGAACAGGTGGGCCTCGGGGCCGAGCGCCGCGTCGATCTCGGCCGCGGTCCAGACGTAAAACTTTCCCTCCTCGCCCTCGGCGTCGGCGTCGAGCGTCGCGGCGAAGCCGCCGCCGTCGGCGACCATCTCGCGCAGTACCCATGCGACCGTCTCGCGCAGCCGCGCCTCGAACAGGGAGGTGCCCGTTTCCTGCCAGACCGCGAGCAGGAGGCCGAGGAGCTGCGCGTTGTCGTAGAGCATCTTCTCGAAATGCGGCACGAGCCATTCGGCGTCGGTGGAATAGCGCGCGAACCCGCCGCCGAGGTGATCGTAGATGCCGCCCTGGCACATGCGCTCGAGGGTGTGCGTCACGGCGTCACGCAGCGCGGGATTCCGCGTGCGGATTCCCGCGCGCCAGAGGAGCTCGAGCGCCGAGGTGTTGGGGAACTTGGGCGCGTGTCCGATGCCGCCGTGGATCGCGTCGATCTCGCCCAAGAGCGCCTGCGCCGCCTGGTCGTTGACGGCAAGCGGAATCCCCGCGCCGGGATGGGACTCCCAGAGCCTGGCCAGCCCGCCGCGCAGCGCCGTGACGTTGCTCGCGATCTTGTCGCGCTCGTTCATGTAGGCGTTGGCGACGCCGCGCAGGACCTGGGGAAACCCCGGGCGCCCGAAGCGCGGCGTCGGCGGGAAGTAGGTGCCGCCCCAGAACGGCTCGCCATCCGGGGTGAGGAACATGGTGAGCGGCCAGCCGCCCTGCTCGCCCATCATGGCAAGCGCGTGCTGGTAGATGGTGTCGAGGTCGGGGCGCTCCTCGCGGTCCACCTTGATGCTGACGAACAGCTGGTTCATCAGATCGGCGATCGCCGTGTCCTCGAAGCACTCGTGCGCCATGACGTGGCACCAATGGCAGGCGGCGTAGCCCACGGAAAGCAGGATCGGCCGCCCGCTCCGGCGCGCCGCGTCGAGCGCGTCGCGGCCCCACGGCCGCCAATCGACCGGGTTGTGCGCGTGCTGCAGGAGATACGGGCTGGTCTCGTCGGCGAGGCGGTTGCGGGCCATCACCGGAGGCTGGGTCGCACGGCGGGCAAGGTCAAGCGCGAATGCGTATATTGCGTATATACTGTGCGCGATACGGTTGCGCGAAGGATCGCCCCGCCATGAAGATCTCGATCGACATCGACTGCTCGCCCGAGGAGGCGCGGCGGTTCCTGGGACTCCCCGATTTGACCGAGGCGAACGCGGCGCTGGCCGCGGCGTTGACGGAGCGTGTGGCGGAGACGGTGAAAGCGATGGATCCCGAGACGTTCGTCAAGACCTGGCTGCCCGCCGGCATGAAGGGGCTCGAGGAGATGCAGCGCGCCTTCTGGCAGAGTTTCGCCGCGGCGGGCCCGGGCGAGAAGGGCAAGGGGCGTTGACGGCGGCGCGCGGGACGTCGTGACGCAAGCCACGATCTTTGCGCCCTCGACGGCCGCCGGACGGGCCGGCATCGCGGTGATCCGGGTCTCCGGGCCCGCTGCCGAGGCGGCGCTCGCGGCCATGACGCGCTGCGGCACCCCTCCTCCGCGGCGGGCGGTCCGGGCGCGGTTCGTCGCGCCCGACGACGGCGAGCCGCTCGACGACGGGCTCGCTTTGTGGTTTCCGGCGCCCGCGAGCTTCACCGGCGAGGACACGGTGGAGCTCCATGTCCATGGCGGCCGGGCGACGGTCGCGGCGGTCATGGCGGCGCTCGCGCGCCTGCCCGGGCTGCGCCCGGCCGAGCCGGGGGAGTTCACCCGGCGGGCCTTCGACAACGGCAAGCTCGACCTGACCGCGGTCGAGGGGCTGGCCGACCTGGTGGCCGCGGACACCGAGGCCCAGCGGCGCCAGGCGCTGCGCCAATTGAGGGGCGCTCTCGGCGTCCTCTATGACGGCTGGCGGAATGAGCTGTTGCGAGCGCTGGCCTGGGCCGAGGCGGCGATCGACTTCGCGGACGAAGGGTTGCCGGAAGACCTCGAGGTCGAGGCCCGATCAATCTGTCGTAGGTTGGCGGGCGAGATCGCACGACATCTTGATGACGCCGGCCGGGCGGAACGGCTGCGCGATGGCGTCCAGGTTGCCATCGTGGGCCCGCCGAATGTGGGAAAGTCAAGCCTTCTCAATGTATTGGCCCGCCGCGAGGCGGCCATCGTGGCGCCGACCGCGGGGACGACGCGCGACGTCATCGACGTCTATCTAGACCTAGGGGGTATCCCGGTGATTGTCGCCGATACCGCGGGGTTGAGGGATGCCGAAGGGCCGGTGGAGGCGGAGGGCATCCGGCGCGCCTTCGAGCGGGCGACGGCATCGGACCTGCGGATCGTAATGTTCGATGGGGCCGAAGGGGCGGTTGAGGGTGCAATGACGACATTGATTGATGGCCGATCGCTGACCGTGTTCAACAAGATGGATTTGGCCGCGGCTTGCGCACCGAAGTCTCTGGCGGGCCAACATGTTTATCCGATTTCAGTCAAGACCGGGGCGGGGCTCGACGCACTGCTGGCGGAGGTGACGCGGCGGGTGACGTGCCTGGCGGACCCGGGGCCGGGACCGGCGCTCACCCGCGCGCGGCATCGCGCGGCGTTGAAAGAATGCCTTGGCGCGCTCGAGCGAGCGATGGATGCGCCGCGGGCGGAGCTGGCGGCAGAGGATCTGCGGCTGGCGACGCGAGCGCTGGGACGCATCACCGGCCGGGTCGGAGTCGAGGACGTGCTCGAGGTCGTGTTCCGCGAATTCTGTATTGGCAAGTGATCGCTTGTAGGGTGTTTCACGTGAAACACCGTATCTCGTGGGTCTCGCGTCTTTGACTTGATCGCCCTCCCCCGTTAGATTGCCCGCCATGCGCGATTGGGACGTCATCGTGGTGGGCGGCGGGCACGCCGGGTGTGAAGCCGCGGCGGCGGCGGCCCGGCTGGGCGCCCTCACCCTGCTTCTCACCCACCGGCTCGACACCATCGGCGAGATGTCGTGCAACCCGTCGATCGGCGGGCTGGGCAAGGGCCATATCGTGCGCGAGATCGATGCCCTGGACGGGGTTATGGGGCGGGCGGCCGATCGCGCCGGCATCCAGTTCCGCATGCTCAATCGCTCGAAAGGTCCGGCGGTGCGCGGCCCCCGCGCCCAGGCCGACCGCCGGCTGTACCGCCGCGCGATTCGGGAGATCCTGGCCGAGCAGGCGGGTCTGGAGCTCAGGGCCGAGGCGGTCGAAGAGCTGATGATCGGGCGCGACGGGAGGGTGCGTGGCGTCGTGACCGCCGGCGGGGGGTCCATCACCGCTTGTGCCGTGGTGCTGACGACCGGAACCTTTTTGCGTGGCGTCATCCATATGGGCGAGGAGCAGATTCCCGCCGGCCGGGTGGGCGAGGCGCCGGCGGCGGGGTTGTCGGCGACTATGGAACGCGCCGGGTTTGCCCTCGGGCGGCTCAAGACCGGCACCCCGCCCCGGCTCGACGGCCGCACCATCGATTTCGCCGGGCTGGACGTCCAGCCCGGGGACGACCCCCCGTCCCCGTTCTCGGCCCTGACCGACCGGATCGATGTGCCACAGGTTCCGTGCCACGTCACGGCGACGAATTCCGCCACCCACGCGATCATTCGCGCGAATCTGCATCGCGCGCCGATGTATTCCGGCCAGATCCAGAGCCGCGGCCCGCGCTACTGCCCCTCCATCGAGGACAAGGTCGTCCGGTTCGGCGGGCGCGACCGTCACCAGATTTTCCTCGAACCCGAGGGACTCGACGATCCCGTGGTGTATCCCAACGGCATCTCGACCTCGTTGCCCCACGCCGTCCAGGCGGCGCTGGTGGGCACCATCCCCGGGCTGGAGCACGCGGCCATCCTTCGCCCGGGCTACGCCATCGAGTACGATCACATCGACCCGCGCGAGCTCACCCCCACCCTCGAGACGCGCAGGATTCCTGGTTTGTTCCTGGCGGGGCAGATCAATGGCACCACCGGCTATGAGGAGGCGGCCGGCCAGGGGCTGATCGCCGGGCTGAACGCCGCGCTGTCGGTTGCCGGGTCCGCCCCTTTCGTGCTCGACCGGGCAGAAGCCTACATCGGCGTGATGATCGACGATCTCGTGGTCCTCGGCGTCACGGAACCCTATCGGATGTTCACGTCCCGAGCCGAGTACCGGCTGACCCTGCGCGCCGACAACGCCGATTTGCGGCTGACCCCGCGCGGAATCGCGCTCGGCTGCGTCGGCACCGAACGGGCCCGGCGCCATGACGCCCGGACCGGCGCCCTCGATGACGCCCGGGCCGCCCTCGCGCGCTGTCGAGGTACCCCTAATGAGTTGAGAAAGCTAGGCTTTTCGGTGAACCTCGATGGCGAGGCGAGGTCGGCATTGCAGCTCCTCACCTATCCCGAAATCACCATGGCGCGGTTGGCCGCGGTGTGGCCCGAACTCCGGTCGATCGGGCTCGAGGTCGCCGAGCAGCTTGAAATCGAAGCGCAATATGCCGGCTACCTGGAGCGCCAGGAGGCGGACATCCGCGCCTTTCGCAAGGACGAAGGGCTGCACCTCGCAGACGCGGTCGACTACGGTTCGATCGGCGGGCTGTCGAACGAGATTCGCGAGAAGCTCGCGGCATTCCGCCCCGCCACCTTGGGCGCCGCCGGCCGCATTCCGGGCATGACGCCGGCCGCCCTGATCGCCCTGCTCCGCCACGTGCGCCGTCGCGATGGCAGTTCGGCCGCGTAGCGCCCGCCCGTTCGCCGGCGGCCAGCCGAAGCCAATGACCGAGGCGCAATTTGCCGGAATCGCTGGTGTTTCACGTGAAACACGCGATCGACTTCGCGCCTATCTCGAAATCCTCACCGCATGGCAAAGCCGAATCAATCTCGTCGGCGCGTCCACTCTCGCCGATCCGTGGCGAAGGCATTTCCTCGACTCGGCGCAGCTCGACCCCCTGCTCCCGGCCGAAGCGCGGATCATTATCGATCTGGGCAGCGGCGCCGGTTTTCCGGGCCTCGTGATCGCCATCCTCCGCCCGTCCAGCGCCGTCCACCTCATCGAGTCCGATGGACGCAAATGCGCTTTCTTGCGTGAAGCGGCACGCGCGACGGGCGCTTCGCCGACCATTCACCATTCGCGGATCGAGGCACTTCCGCCGTTCGCCTGCGACGCCGTCACGAGTCGCGCTCTGGCGTCGCTCGAAAGGCTGCTCCGGCTCGCGTGGCCCTTCCTGAGCGCTTCGCCGTCAGCCGAATGCCTGTTCCTCAAGGGCGCCGGCATTGCGCAAGAATTGACTCGCTGCCGCAAAGAGTGGAAGATGCAGGTGGAGCGGATTCCCAGCCGGTCCGATCCGACCGGCGCCATTTTGAGGCTCAGGGAGGTCAGGCGTGCAAATGCAGGCTGATTCGCTGACCGCCCCCGATCCGTCCGACGCACCGGACCCGTTCGAAAAGCCGCCGACGCGCCGGCCGCGCGTGTTCGCCATTGCCAACCAGAAGGGCGGCGTCGGCAAAACGACGACCGCGATCAACCTTGCGACCGCTCTTGCCGCGGTCGGCCGCCGGGTCCTGGCCTTCGATCTCGATCCGCAAGGCAACGCCTCGACCGGGCTCGGCATCGACCGATCACGGCGCGCGATCGGGTCCTATCAAGTCCTCATCGGCGGAGCCACCATCGCGGCAGCGACCATTCGGACCGAAATTCCCGGCCTCGACATCGTGCCGGCGTCGATCGACCTGCTGGGCGCCGAGCTCGAGCTGGTCGAGCTCGAGCGGCGCGAATACAGGTTGCGCGAGGCCTTCGAATCGCTGCCGCCGGATTACGATTACGTGCTGATCGATTGTCCGCCGGCGCTCGGGTTGCTGACGCTCAACGCCATGGTCGCCGCCGACGCGGTGGTGGTGCCGCTGCAATGCGAATTCCTCGCCCTGGAAGGGCTCAGCCAGCTCACGCGCACCATCGAGCGGGTGCGGCGGGCACTGAATCCCAAACTCGAACTACAAGGTATAGTATTGACGATGTACGATACCCGCAACAACTTGAGCGCGCTCGTCGCGGAAGACGTGCGCAGCTATTTCGGCGACAAGGTCTATCGCACCATGATCCCGCGCAACGTCAGGGTGTCGGAAGCGCCCTCGCACGGCAAGCCCGTGCTGCTCTACGACATGCGTTGTCCGGGGTCGCAGGCCTATATCCACCTCGCGGGCGAGATGTTACGCCGCGAGGAACAGGGGAGCGCGACGCCGTGAATGCCGACGACAAGGCGAAGCCGCGCCTCGGACGCGGGCTGTCCGCGCTGCTCGGCGACGACACGCAGGACTATGCCGCGCTCGACGCGGTGCGCGACACGAAATCCGTGCCGATCGAGCACCTCCGGCCCAACCGGATGCAGCCGCGGCGCGACTTCAACGAGGAAGAGATCGATTCGCTCACCGAATCGATCCGCGAGCAGGGCATCCTGCAACCCATCCTGGTGCGCCGCGATCCCGACCGCCAGAACGCCTACGAGATCATCGCCGGCGAACGGCGCTGGCGCGCGGCCCAGCGCGCCCAGCTGCACGAGGTCCCGGTCCTCATCAAGGACATCACCGACGAGAAGGCGCTCGAGGTCGCGCTGGTCGAGAACATCCAGCGCCAGGACCTGAACCCGCTGGAAGAGGCCGAAGGCTACCGGCGGCTGATGACCGAGTTCCATCACACCCAGGACGACCTCGCGCGCGTCGTCGGCAAGAGCCGGAGCCATGTCGCCAACACGCTCCGCCTGCTCGGCCTGCCCGACGAGGTGAAGGAGATGGTGTCGCGCCATACCCTGACCGCCGGCCACGCGCGGGCGCTGCTCAACGCCGAGGATCCGGTGCGGCTCGCGCGCACGGTGGCCGGTCGCGGCCTCAACGTGCGCCAAACCGAGAAGCTGGTGCAGCGCCGGCGCGACGTGACGGCGGAGGAACGGGCGCCGGAGAAGGATGCGGACACGGTGGCGCTCGAGCGCGAACTGTCGAACCTGCTCGGACTCAAGGTGTCGATCCATTTCCGCGGCGCGGGCGGCGACGTGGTGATCCACTACGCGACGCTGGAACAGCTCGACGACGTGCTGCAACGCCTGTCGCACACGTCGGGGCCGGTGCGCCGCGATCAGTGACGCCGACGGTCTAATACCAAGTCTTTTTTCTCACGACTCATGTGCGTTCGTCCTTCGAGACGCGATCCTCGCTGTTCGCTCGGACCGCCCTCAGGACGAACGGTTTGATTTGGAATCAAAAAATCCGTCCGCCCTGAGGAGCCCGTCCTGAGCGTGTCGAAGGACGGGCGTCTCGAAGGGCGAGACCAAAGCACGGGTGAGCCTCGGGAGACTTGGTCTAACGGCTGCGGAGGGCGCGCCCGGCGCGCGATGCGAGCGCGGCGAGCGCGCGGGCGCATATGGTGGCGGCGGGATACGCCGTCGTCTTGCAGTCCACTTCGGCGGCGGTGAGGCTCTCGATCGCGCGCGCGAGATCGGCCGTCCTCCACAGTGCGAGCTGGGCGCGGAACGCGGCCTCGCGCCGGAAGAACAACGGCGGCCGCAACGACTTCATGGCGCGGTCGGCCGGCAAGCGCGTCTCCACCATCGCGGCGGCCAGGTGCAGCCGTTCGAAATGGCGCGCGACGGCGCGCAGCACCGTAATCGGGCTCGCGCCTTCCTCCTCGGCGCGCGCGATGGCGCGCGCGAGCGCCGGCTGATCGCCGGCGCCGGCCGCGAACGCGAGGTCCTCGAGCGTCACCTCGGCGCCGTCGCCGACGCACGCGGCGGCATCCTCGAGATTGATCTCGCCGGCGCCCGCGCCATAGAGCGCGAGCTTCTCGAGCTCGGCGCGCACCAGCATGCGATCGCCGCCGAGGCTCGCCGCGAGATAAGCCAGCGCGTCGGGCGAGGGCGCGAGGCCGCGCGCGGCGAGCGTCGCGACGATCACGTCCTCGAGCGCGCCGCCGTCGTCGACGTAGCAGGGCAGGGCGGCGGCGTTCTCCGCCGCCTCGAACAGCAGGCGGAGCTTCGAGCGCGGGGACAGCTCGCCGGCTTCGACGACGGTCAGCGAATCGCCGCCGGCATCGCCGAGCAACGCCGCGAACGAATCGGCGAGCGCGTCGCCCGTCTCGCGCACCCACACCGCGCGCCGCCCGCCGGTAAGCGACATCGCCCGGGCCTCGTCCTGAAGCCGCGCCGGGTCCTCGCGCAGCTGCGCCGCCGTCAACTCCGCGACGCGGAACGGATCGGCGACGTCGCCCGCGATCATGGCAACCAGCGCCCGCGCCCGCTCGTGCACCAGCCCGGCGTCCGGCCCGTACAGCAAGACGGCGCGAATCGCCGGCCCCGGCTTGCGCAGGAACGCCTCGATGCGTGACGTGGCGATTTTCACCGGGCGGCGCCGGGCGCGGGTGCGCTCAGCTCGAGCGCGACGCGGCGGCGGATCTCGTCGCCGATCTCGCGCACCGCGCGCCGGCGCGCGTCGGCCTGCGAGCTCAGCGTAGCGAAATCGTTGTTGAGGACGTTGTAGCTCACCGTCGACAGGGTCTGGGAGCGCACCACGGACGCCTGGTCTGCGAGCCGGACGAGCTGATAGTCGGCGTTGAGCGTGAGGTTCGCGCGCGTCGCGGTGGCGTCGCCGCGGAACGCGATGTCGTGGCGCGATTCTTGCAGCATCACGCGCAACTCATAGGCGGCGCTCTCGGCGATGCCGCGCGGATTGAATCCGTCGAGCAGGTAATTGCGCAGCATCTGCCCCTCGCGGTCGGCGATCGCGGCGACGCGCACCTGGGCGAGCGCCTCGGGCGATCCGCCGGTTCCTTCGCCGTAAAGCGGGCGAAAGCCGCACGCGGCGGCGAATGCGAGCACACCCGCCATCGCCGCCGCCATCGCCCAGGTGGAACGCCGCACGCCCATGTCAGATCACGAAGTTGATGATGCGGTTCGGCACGAACACGGTCTTGCGTATCGTCCTGCCGGCGAGCGCCTTGGCGACGTTGGCGACCGACAGCGCCGCCTCGCGCGTCGCGTCCTCGCTCGCATCGCGCGGCATCTCGATCGTGCCGCGCAGCTTGCCGAGCACCTGCACCGCGACCTTGACCGCCTCGTCGACAAGGAGCGCCGGATCGGCGACGGGCCAGGGCTCGTCGGCAAGCAAGGTCGCGTGGCCCAATTCCTGCCACAGCTCCTCGCCGAGATGCGGCATCATCGGGCCCATCAGCCGAACGATCGACTCGTAGCCTTCGCGGCGCACCGGCGCGGACGATGCACCGTCGGGCGCGTCGGTCAGGGCGTTCGCCAACTCGTAGATGCGCGCGACCGCGCGGTTGAAATGGAACGCCTCGAGGTCCGAGGTGACGGCGGCGATGGTCTGGTGGATCTTGCGCCGGAGCGCCGTCACGGCCGCATCGCCCGAGTCGGTGCGCGCCGCCGCCGGCGGCGGCAGGGCCGCGGCGGCCGGCGCGATCAGGCGCCACAGCCGGTTGACGAAACGCCACGCGCCGGCGATGCCGGCGTCGGTCCAGTCCATGTCGCGCTCGGCCGGGCTGTCCGACAGCATGAACCAGCGCGCGGTGTCGGCGCCGTAGGCGCGGATGATGTCTTCCGGGTCGACGACGTTCTTTTTCGACTTGCTCATCTTCTCCGACCGGCCGGCGATCAGCGCCTCGCCGGTCGCGGCGCGCGCGAGCCGCCCGCCGTCGCGTGTCACTTCGGCGGGCGGCACCCATTCGCCGGCTTCGGTGCGGTAGGTCTCGTGGCAGATCATGCCCTGGGTGAACAGCCCGGCGAACGGCTCGTCGAGCGCGAGATGGCCGCAGCGCCGCATCGCGCGCGCGAAGAAGCGCGAATAGAGAAGGTGCAGGATCGCGTGCTCGACGCCACCGATATACTGGTCGACCGGCAACCAGTAGCGCGCGGCCGCCTGGTCGACCGGCACCGGCGCGCGGGGCGAACAGAAGCGCGCGAAATACCACGACGACTCGACGAACGTATCCAGCGTGTCGGTTTCGCGCCGGCCTTCGCCGCCGCAGCGCGGGCATCGCGCGTACTTCCAGGTCGGGTGGTGCGCGAGCGGGTTGCCCGGACGGTCGAACGCGACGTCCTCGGGCAGCACCACCGGCAGGTCCTTCGCGGGGACCGGCACGATGCCGCACGATGCGCAATGGATCACCGGGATCGGGCAGCCCCAATAGCGCTGGCGCGACACGCCCCAATCGCGCAGCCGGTAATTTACTTCGCGCCGTCCGCGCCCCGCCCGCTCGAGCCGCTCGGCGACTTCCCGCTTGGCGGCGGAGACGGAGAGCCCGTCGAGGAAAGCGGAATTGGCGAGCACGCCGTCGCCGGTGAACGCCGCATCGGCCACCGCGAACGTCGCGGCATTCTCGCCCGGGGGAACGACCACCGGGCGCACGGGAAGGCCGTATTTGCGTGCGAAGTCGAGGTCGCGCTGGTCGTGCGCCGGGCATCCGAAGATCGCGCCGGTGCCGTATTCCATCAAGACGAAGTTGGCGACGAAGACCGGCAGGGTGCGGCCTTCGACGAACGGGTGGCACGCGGCGATGCCGGTGTCGTAACCCTTCTT
>DASWLB010000245.1:0-2955 GCA_036396315.1 Alphaproteobacteria bacterium | reverse complement strand
CCGCGATCCGACCGAAAACATCATCGTCGGCAACACGGTGCTTTACGGCGCCATCGCGGGCGAGGCGTATTTCGAGGGCGTCGCGGGCGAACGGTTCGCCGTGCGCAACTCGGGCGCGATCGCCGTGGTCGAGGGCGTCGGCGACCACGCATGCGAGTACATGACCGGCGGGGTCGTCGTCGTGTTGGGCGACACCGGCCGCAATTTCGCCGCCGGCATGTCGGGCGGCATCGCCTACGCGTACGACCCGAAGGGCCGGTTCGCCAGCCTGTGCAACGCGGCGATGGTCGAACTCGAGCCGGTCGGCCCACCCGATTCCGAAGCGGCCGACGACCCCGAACGGCCGCGCCAGCGTTCGCTCGGCGTCGAGAACGCCGGCATGGGCGACCCGCTGCGCTTCGACGCCGAGCGTCTGCGCATCCTCATCGAGCGCCATCACCTGCACACCGGCAGCGAGCGGGCGCGCGCCCTGCTCGAAGACTGGGACAACGCGCTCGCGCACTTCGTCAAGGTGACGCCGAAGGACTACCGGCGCGCCCTGCTCGATCTCAAGGCCGAGCGCGCCGCGGGCAAGGCGGCCGCGGCCGAGTGACCACGTTCTCGTCGTAAAGGGTCCTCGGCATGGGCAAGGTGACCGGATTTCTGGAGTTCGAGCGCCACGACCGGCCTTACGAGAAGCCGGAGGCGCGCGCGAAGTCGTGGAAGGAGTTCGTCAAGCCCCTTCCCGATCCCGAGCTCAACCGGCAGGCGGCGCGCTGCATGGATTGCGGCATCCCGTTCTGTCACACGGGTTGCCCCGTCAACAACCTGATCCCGGACTGGAACAATCTGGTCTATCGCGAGCACTGGGAGGCCGCGCTCAAGGCGCTGCACTCGACCAACAACTTCCCAGAGTTCACCGGCCGCATCTGCCCCGCGCCCTGCGAGGCCGCCTGCACGCTCAACATCGACGACAACCCGGTGACCATCAAGACCATCGAATGCGCGATCGTCGACCGCGGCTGGCTCGAGGGCTGGATCCGCCCGCACATCCGCGAGCACAAGAGCGGACGGCACGTCGCGGTGGTCGGCTCCGGCCCGGCCGGACTCGCCTGCGCGCAGCAGCTCGCGCGCGCCGGCCACGGCGTCACCGTGTACGAGAAGTCCGACCGCATCGGCGGGCTGCTGCGCTACGGCATTCCCGACTTCAAGATGGAAAAGGCGATGATCGACCGGCGCGTCAAGCAGATGACAGAGGAAGGCGTCGCCTTCGTCACCGGCGTCGAGGTGGGCGCGACGGTGAGCGTTGCCTCGCTGCTCGAGGAGTACGACGCCGTCGTAATGACGGGCGGCGCGGAGTGGCCGCGCGACCTCGACGTGCCGGGGCGCGGGCTCGACGGCATCCACTACGCCATGGACTACCTCACCCAGCAGAACAAGCGCGGCGCCGGCGACCCCGAACAGGTCGCGGCGCCCGAGGGCACCCTCACGGCCAAGGGCAAGCACGTGATCGTCATCGGCGGCGGCGACACCGGATCGGACTGCATCGGCACCGCGGTGCGCCAGGGCGCGGCCTCGATCACCCAGCTCGAAATCCTGCCCAAGCCGCCCGAGCAGGAGAACAAGGGCCTCACCTGGCCCGACTGGCCCAACAAGCTGCGCACCTCGTCCTCGCAGGAGGAGGGCTGCGCGCGCGAATGGGCGGTCCTGACCAAGGAAGCGGTCGGGTCGAACGGCCGCGTCGAGGCGCTCGACTGCGTGCGCGTCGAGTGGGTGCGGGGCGCGGGCGGTCGCATGGAGATGAAGGAGGTCGCGGGCAGCGGCTTCCGCCTGCCGGCCGATCTCGTGCTGCTCGCCATGGGGTTCCTCGGGCCGCGGCGGGACGGCATGGTCGAGCAATCCGGCGTCGCGCTCGATGCGCGCGGCAACGTGCGCGCCAACACGGCGGACTACCGCACCTCGATCGACAAGCTGTTCGCCGCCGGCGACATGCGCCGCGGCCAGTCGCTGGTGGTGTGGGCGATCCGCGAGGGCCGCCAGGCCGCCCGCGCGGTGGACGAGTACCTGATGGGCGCGAGCACGCTGCCGCGGTAGCTAACGGCGGGTGGTCGAAACGACCTCATCCTTCGAGACGCGCCCCTCCGGGACGCTCCTCAGGATGAGGAAGAAATAAAAGGAAACCTCATCCTGAGGAGCCGGCGAAGCCGGCGTCTCGAAGGATGAGGCCCTTTATGCGCGTGGCGCCACCGACAGCCGGCCGGTGACGCCGTGGCGCTCGATCAGGCGGGCGACCAGGCCGCTCGCCTTCGCATCCTCGACGAAATCGCGCAGGAACGCGGCGCTTGCCGCGCGCGGTTTCGGCGTGCCGATCGCCTGCTGCACCGCGGTGAAACGCCCGTCGACCAGCCGCGCGCCGGGGAGCTTCCCCGCGAGCTCCATCAGCGCCGGCCGCAACCCCGCCAGCGCATCGAGCTTGTCCGCGACGAACAGCTCGAACGCGCCTTCGACGCCCTTGGCGCGCTTCAACTCCGCCTCCTTTAGGCTGCGCGACAGATAGAGCTCGTAGGCGCTCCGCCCCGACACGGCGATGCGGACGCCCTTGCGGTCGACCTCGCCCGCCTGGCGAAACGGCGAGCCCGCGGGCACGAGATAGGTCGCCTCGATCTCGACATAGGCCGGGGTGAACGCGATCTTCTCGGCGCGCGCCGGCTCGGCGCCGATCATGCCGATGTCCCAGACATCGGCGTCGGCCGCATCGGCCAGCTCGCCCGGCGACGGGAACGGCACCAGCCGGACCGCGACGCCGAGGCGCCGTCCGACCTCGTGCGCCATGTCGGGCGCGACACCGGTCGGCTCGCCCGTCGGCGACCGGCCGGTGACCAGCAAATTGTTCGCCATGTTGAGCGCGGCGCGCAGAACGCCCTTGGGCGCAAGCTCGGATTTCAAGTCGGGCATGGTCGCTCCGTGAGGCGGTGA
>DASWLB010000244.1:0-3243 GCA_036396315.1 Alphaproteobacteria bacterium | reverse complement strand
CATGAGCTGGTCGAGGCGCCGCCGCGAGCGGGGCTACCATCACGGCAATCTGCGCGAGGCGCTGATCGACGCGGCGCTCGATTTGATCGCCGAGAAGGGGCCGGCCGGCTTCACCTTCGCCGACGCGGCGCGCGGGGCGGGTGTGAGCCCCGCCGCGCCGTACCGACATTTCCGCGACCGCGAAGCGCTGCTCGCCGACGTGGCGCGGCGCGGGTTCGAGAAGTTCGAGGCCGAGCTTGCCAAGGCGTGGAACAACGGCGCGCCCGACGCGTTCACCGCGTTCGAAAACGTCGGCCGCGCCTACCTCGCCTTCGCGCGCGACGAGCCCGCCTACTATGCCGCGATGTTCGAATCGGGCCTGCCGCCCGACTCGAACGTCGAGCTGCGCGCGGCGGGCGACCGCGCCTTCGCCGTCCTGCGCACCGCGACCGAGGCGTTGGCCGCGCGCCTGCCCAAGGACAAGCGTCCGCCGGTCCTCATGATGGCGCTCCACCTCTGGGCGGTGTCGCACGGCATCGCCTCGTTGTTCGGCCGCGGCGATGCGGCGCGGCGCAAGCTGCCGATGGCGCCCGAGGAGCTGCTCGAGGCCGCCGTTCTCGTCTATCTCCGCGGCCTCGGGTTCGGTGAGGGCGGCCATGGGTAGCTTCGTCGAAAATTCCAACGTGGCGTCTTGACAGCACCGGACCGGCATGCCACGTATGTAAATGTAACGAACATTTACATCGAGGGACTGCCATGGGGCTCGTTGCGAAACTGGACGACATCGGCAAGCCGGCCTGGATCGGCCTGATGGTGCTGGCGTTCATCGTGTTCTGGCCCATCGGACTTGCCCTCCTCGCCTACCTGATATGGAGCGGACGAATGGGATGCTGGAATCACCGCGGCGCAGGCCGCTGGTATCGTAACCCCGAGCGCGCCGAGCGCGCCGAACGCCGGGGCTGGTGGCAGGGCATGGGCCGCGAGGCGGGCAGCGGCAACCGGGCCTTCGACGAGTACCGCACCGAGACGATGAAGCGCCTCGAGGAGGAGGAGCGGGACTTCCGCGACTTCCTCGACCGGCTGCGCCACGCCAAGGACAAGGCCGAGTTCGACCAGTTCATGGCCGACCGCGCGCGGCGCCCGCAGGCCCCGGAGCCGCAGCCCGAAGGCTGACACCGGCCTTACACGGCCCCGCGAAAAGGCAGGGGCGGGTCCCGGACCCGCCCCTGCGCCGCCTCCCTGACAATTCGGTCCCTTTGATCTCTATGCCACGGCCGCGCAGGCGATCTCGGTCGCCTCGATCACCCGGCGCGGGGGAAAGCGGAGCATCACCGTCGTGCCCTCGCCCGGCGTCGAGTCGATCTTGACCGAGCCCTCGTGCGCCTGGATGAACTTGGAAACGAGGTAGAGCCCGAGCCCGGTGCCCTCGAAGTTGCGCGTGAGCGACCCGTCCACCTGGTAGAACGGCTTGGTAAGGTTCGGGATATGCTCGGGCGCGATGCCGATGCCCGTGTCGGTCACCGAGACCGACACCCCGCCCGACTTCTCGCGCGCGACCGCGAGCGTCACCGTGCCGCCGGCGCCGGTGAACTTCACCGCGTTCGACAGCAGGTTGACCATGCTCTGCTTGATCAGCCGCTCGTCGCCGACGAGGACCGGGGCGTCCGGCGGCACGTTCGCGGCGAGGCGGATGTTCATGTCGGCCGCGCGCCGGCTCACGATGCGCAGGCAGGCGGGCGCGAGCCGCGCGAAATCGATCATGTCCTCGGCCAGCTCGAGTTTGCCCGCCTCGATCTTGGAGACGTCGAGGATGTCGTTCACCAGGTCGCGCAGGTGCGAGCCCGAATCGTGGATGTCGCTCGCATACTCGATGTAGCGCTTCTCGCCGATCGGGCCCAACAGCTCGTCCTTCAGCATCTCCGAAAAGCCGATGATGGCGTTCAACGGCGTGCGCAGCTCGTGGCTCATGTTGGCGAGGAACTCGGATTTGGCGCGGTTCGCCGACATCGCCTCTTCCATCGCCTGGCGCTGGGCATCCTGAGCGCGCTTGCGGTCGGTGATGTCGCGGAAAGTGAAAATGAGGACGCGTCGGCGCCGTGCGCGCTTGCCGTGTCCGGTGGCGATGAGCGAGGTCGAGGTCACGAGTTCGACCGCGAGCGCATTGCCGTCCTTGGTCTCGACCGTCACCTCGCACGGCGAGGCGAGGTTGACGGATGGCCCGCCGTCCGCGGCCGCCGTCATCTGCGCCGCGTCGGGAACGAGCGAGAACGGCACCGGGAGGATCGACTCGATGTGCCGGCCCAGAACCTCGCCGGGTTCGTGGCCGAGCAACGCCGCCGCGCCGCGGTTGAACACCTCGATCACGCCGCGCTCGTCGGTGATGACGATGCCGTCGAAGGAATCCTCGACGACGCCGCGCAACATCGCGCCCTTGGCAAGCGCCTCGAGGCCCTTCTGGATCAGCTCGCGCGCCTGGTGCTCGACCTGAACGACGACGTCGAGGATCAGGCAGAGGAGGGCGGTGAAGATCCAGGGCGTGACGTCGAGCGAAATCGCCGCTTGGGCCTGGGCGAAATAGGACCCGCCGAGCGATGCGCCGGCGACGGCCGCGAAGGCGGCCGCGCCCCAGCGCCACGACCGGCGCACGTAGAGCGGCCCGATCAGCGCGGCGACGAGGAATGCGACGACCAGGATCGGCAGCGGCCCGAGGCGCTGAATGGCGCGGCCCTGCACCAGGGATTCGTAGGCGAGCGCCTGCAGCACCGGGCCCGGCAGCGAACGATAGACCGGCACCGGGAACTCGTCGCCGAGCTCGACCGCGGTCGCGCCGACGATCACCGCCTTGCCGGCGATGGCGGCGCGGTCGAACCGCCCCTCGAGCACGTCGGCGTAGGAGATCGTCGGCAAGGTCTCGGGCCGGATGCCGAAATCGATGTAGAACGTCTCGTCCGACGGCAGCGCGCGGCCGGCAAGCTGCGCCGCCATGCTGGGCAGGCCGCCCGAGCCGTACACGTCGCCCATGTCGGCGCGGCGGATGCGTCCGTCCGCCTCGGGAAGGACCGTGACCGTGCCGAGCATCGCATGGTCGGCGAAGGCGGCATTGGGTCCGGTCAGGATCGTGCCGCCCTCGGTCGCGAAGCGCGCGGTGCGCTGGCGGAACACGGGCAGGATGGTGTCCGGAGTGCGCCTGATGGCCTCGGCGAGTGCGGCGTCGCCTTCCGGCGTCGAGCGCGAGCTGAAATCGATGTCGAGCGCGATGGTGCG
>DASWLB010000243.1:0-5875 GCA_036396315.1 Alphaproteobacteria bacterium | reverse complement strand
GCGCTGAGCTGGTACCTGCGGCTCCTGGGCGCACCCAGCGTTCTGTTCTGCTGGGGCGTCTGGGCCGTGTTCGGACAGAGCTCCGGCGCCTACGTGTCGCCGCGCACCTGGATCGTGCTGACGATCGCCTGCGTCGTGTCGATCCTGCACGAGCGCGAGCGCGAGCGCGGGCGCGCCTCCGTGCATGCGGTGCCGGGCCGGGCGGCGTCCCGTTTCTCGCCCCATCCGGCCGGGGCGCCGCGATGAGGGTGCTGCACCTCAGCTCGACGGATTTGCGGGGCGGAGCGGCGCGCGGCGCCTATTGGCTGCATCGCGCCCTCGAAGCCGATGGGGTCGACTCTCATATGCTCGTCGGACGCAAATACGGCACCGACAGCCGCGTCGCCGCGCTCGGCGGGCGAACGCAGCGGATGAACGAGGCCCTGCGCGGCACGCTCGACCGGCTGCCCCTCACGCTGTACCGCAAGACGGCGGCCTCGTTTTGGACCGTCGGGTGGATGCGGCGCGACCTGGGATCGGCGATCGCGGCCTACGACCCCGATGTCGTGCACCTGCATTGGACGGGGGCCGGGTTCCTGCCCGTGTCCGCGCTCAAATCCGTCCTCTACCCGATCGTCTGGACGCTGCGCGACATGTGGGCCATCACTGGCGGCTGCCATTACACGGCCGGGTGCGAGCGGTATCGATCGGGCTGCGGACTGTGCCCCCAGCTGCGTTCGACCAGCGCGTCGGATATCAGCCGCTTGATGTGGACGCGCCGCGCGGTCGATTGGAGCGCGATCGATCTGAACCTCGTTCCAATCAGTACGTGGCTTGCCGATTGCGTGCGGGCGAGTCCCCTGTTCCGCACGACGCCGATCGATGTCATCCCCAACGGCATCGACGTCGGCGTCTTTTCCCCGCAACCGCGGGAGGCGGCCTGCCGCGTCTGGGGACTCGATCCGGCATACCGATACATTCTTTTCGGGGCGTTCGACGCCCTGCGCGACGACCGCAAGGGCTTCCCGCAGCTCGTCGAGGCGCTGCGCCACCTCGCCGGCTCGTGCTGGTCGCGCCGCGCCAAGCTGCTCGTCTTCGGCGACCTCACGGCCGATACGGCGCCCGAGCTTGCGCTCGATGCCCGCTTCCTCGGACCGATCCACGAGGACCGCCGGCTCGCATCGCTGTACGCGGCGGCCGACGTCATGGTCGTGCCGTCGGTGCAGGAGGCGTTCGGCAAGACCATCGTCGAGGCAATGGCGTGCGGCACGCCGGTCGTCGCCTTCGCACAGGGAGGTCCGGTCGACATCGTGTCGCATCGCGAGTCGGGCTATCTGGCCCGGCCCGTCGACAGCGCCGACCTCGCCGCCGGAATCGCTTGGTGCGTCGAGTCGCCCGAACGCGCGGCCGAGCTGGGACACGCGGCGCGGCGGCGCGCCGCGGAGCAGTTCGACATCCGCATCGTCGCGCGGCGGTATCGCGAGCTCTACGAACGGCTGCGGGATAGTCGCCGATGAGCCGAATTTCGCGCCGGGAGATCTTCGCGGGCGGCGCTGGCGCGGCGCTTGCCGCCGCCGCACAGGCGGCGTCCGGCCAGGTTCCGCCGGCCGCGGCCGAGCGTCAGGATTTCGGGGCGGTGGGCGACGGCGTCGCCGACGATACGGACGCCGTCGAACGGGCCTTCGCCGCCGCGCTCGCCGGCCGCCGCGCTTCGTTCGTTTCGCTCTCCCCCGGCCGCTACCGCGTGACCCGCACGATCCGCATCCGCACCGCGCCGCGGCCGGACGGCAATATCACGCACCCTAGCGGCATCGCCGGAGCGGGCGCGACCATCGTGTCGGCCATCGCCGACGGGTCCCCGGTGATCGCGATCGAGTGCGCAGCAACGCTGCGCTATTTCCGGCTCGACGGGCTCAAGATCAAGGGCTCCGGCCGCGAGGGAAACGGGCTGTCGGTGTCGTGCGAGAAACGCGGCGCCTACTTCTACAATTTCTGCCTGCGCGACCTCGTGATCGAAGGATGCGGCGGCGACGGGCTGAGGCTGGTCGGCAACGTCTTCGAAGGCCAGATCTTCAATAGCTATTTGCGCGACAACGGGCGCAACGGCGCGACCTTCTCCCACGGGGCCGAGGACACGGTGCTGTCCGCCGTCCACGTCTTCGGCTGCGTGTTCGGCGGTAACGGCCGCAACGGCGCCGACCTCGTGGGCGGCGCGGCCGACGTCGGGTTCCACGGCTGCTACTTCCTGCTCAACAAGCGGTTCGGCCTGTCCGCCGAGACCGGCTGCACCCTCCTCAGCCACTGCGGCTTCGAGAACAACCACATGGCCGCCGCCGATTTCGAACGTGGCGATGCCGGGCTGCGCCTGATGGTGTTCGGCACCCTGATCGGCTGCACCTCGTACTCGATCCACAAGCAAACTCATCTCGTGCGCGCGTTCGTCACCGACCGGCTGGTCATGATCGGCTGCCGCGGCCAGGGCGGCGGTCAGGCGCGGCGGGCGCGACTGGCGAAGCTCGACGGCAAGGCTCCGTCTGCCGTCAGCGTCATCGGCTGCCGCGGCGGGATCGATGCCACCCACCGCGTCGCGGTCTCGGCGCTGGGAACGCCAGGCCAGGACCGGCGCTTCGGCGGCCTTTGGAACAGCCCAGATCTCGCGCGGCTCGGCGAGTACAGCCTCTGGGTGGACGGCAAGGGACGGCTGCGGATGACGCGCGGGGCGCCGCGATCCGACGAGGACGGCAAGGTCGTCGGCCGGTAGGGCGCCTACCGGCCCGACACGGCCTGGCGGCGGGGGGCCGCGCGATCGCACGTGCGCGGCGCTTCGCGAGCGTCGCCGTCGATCAACGACACGAAGCGACGCTCCAGTTCGGCCACGAGCTTGGTCGAATCGAACTCCTCGCACACCCGTTCTCGCGCGTTGCGCGCCAGATATTCGGACTCGCCCGGCGCGTGCAATAGGCGGATCAGCGCGCTCGCGACGGCCGCGGAATTGCGTTCGGGCACCAACAGGCCGGAACGGCCGTCTTCGATCAGCTCTGGAATGCCGCTGTGGCGGGTCGCGACGACCGGCAGGCCTGCGGCCATCGCTTCCATCAACGTGACAGGAATCCCCTCTTGATCTCCGTCGCGCGCGGTCACGCTCGGCGCTAGCAGAATGTCGGCGTCCCGCATCAGCGCCACCACCGCCGTCCGATCGAGCCAGCCGTGGAACCGCACGAGCTGACCGATGCCGAAATGGGCGGCCAACCGCTCGAGCGACGGACGCAACGGGCCGTCGCCCGCGACGTCGTAGGCCACGTCGATCCCCGCGCGCGCCAGTTGGGCGATCGCCCGCAAGCCGTGCTCGATTCCCTTCTTCTCGATCAGGCGGCCGACCGTCAGGACGCGGAGCGTCCGACCCGGCTCGCAGGATCGCGGCCGGTAGCGCAGGCCGCTCGTGTCCACGCCCATGCGGTGCACCGCGATCCGCCGCGGATCGCAGCCCGATTCGACCAGCCTTCGCCGCCATTCCCGCGACACCGGCAGGAAAAGATCGCCGGCGCCGAACAGAAACCGGTAGCACCCGGGCGATGCGCGCAGCTGCGCACTCGCGTCGACACCGTGGAAGACGGTCACGAGGCGCCCGTCGATCGCGCCCAGGTCGCGGAGCTGCGCGACGGTCTGCCCGATCGGCCCGAAATGGCAGTGGACGACGTCGAACGGCGCTTCCTTGCAGAGAGCCGCCGCCCAGTAGAACAGGCGCAGCGACGCCGCGGCCCGGCCGTAACGGCGGACGTCGAGGGCGCGCATCAGCACCCCGGCGCCGCGCCATCCACAGCGCGCGAACGCAGCCGGTACGCCGGCAAGCCGAAAGATCGGGTTCGCCGGCATCCGCCGGTAACGGATTCGCCGGCGCAGGCGGTACCGCTCGACGTCCGGATGGACAACGGAGTCGGCGCGGGGCCGCTCGGCGAAGACGACGACGTCGTGGCCGCGCGCGAGGAGCGCCACGACCTGATCGAGCACGAACGTCTCGCTCAATGCGGGAAACTCGAACGCGAAGACGGCGACGCGCAGCGGGTCGGTCATCGCGCTCTCGCGAGCGCGGTGCGCACGTGGTCGCCTGCCGAGAGGGCCGAGCGACGGGCGCGCTCGACCGCCGTTGGCAACAGCGCGCAGATCCGGGGGCGCGCCGCGAGAAACCGGTCGAGCGCGTCGCACAGGCTCTCGTCGTCGAGCGACTCGATGGGCTGGACGAGATCGTCGAACCCGAGCCGGGCGAACAGTTCTTCGGTCTTGAACTCGTAAGCGATCGGCAGGACCGGTACCTCGGCGCAGAGCGCGAGAATGGCGATGTGCATGCGGGTCGCGACGACGGCGTCGAATCCCTGCAGAAGCTCGATGAGCTCCGGCGGGGTGTGGAAGTCTCGGTCGATCGAGACATGGTCCTGCGTTCCGGCCGGAAGGCGCGCGAGCACGGCGTCGGCGACGCGCGAATCGTCGGTCCAATATTCGGGAACGCCCTGACAGGTCGAGACGAAACGGACTTCGGCGCCATATTTCGTCACCAAGCGATGCACGACCGCCGCGACCGCATCGAGGTAGCGCGACATGCCTTGCTTCGGATCGCCGGCGAAATGCGGCCAGTCGCGCACCGATACGGCGATCCGCGGGGCCGCCCGCGGCGCCGAAGCCTGCCGCAAATCCGACGGCAACGGCGACGCGAGCGCGAACGCCGCGTCGGCGCACTCGATGATGAGGCGCGCGGGGATGCCCAACTCCATGAGATGGTCGCGGGATTGCGTGTCCCGCACCAGAATCACGCGCGCATGCCTCAGGACATGTCGGAGAAGCCACCGCCACCGGCCGGTGAAAGGGCCGAGGCTCTGGGTGAACAGCACCATCGGCCGACCAAGGCCGATGGCGACGAGAAGCTCCAACAGCTTCGGGCCGACGCGGTAATGCGGCACGAGGTAGGTGCCGCCCGCCGATACGACAACGTCGGCGTCCGCGATGTCGGACAGTCCGATCTGCAGCGATGCGGGCAGCCGCCGCGCGACGAACGGACCGAGCGGGGTGCGCCAAAGGCCGACCGCGAGCAAGAGAAGGACGGCCATGCGGCGACGCCGCCAAACGCCGGGCGCCGCGGCCGCGAGATCGTCGTAGAGGATCGAACGCGGCGCCAGACCCGGATACCGGCTGGCCGCCGGAGCGGCCTGCAGGTCGTGCACCGCGAACCGCGTCCGCGGACCCAGGCTGCGCCGCAAGATCCGGCGCGTCGCGAGCAGGATCGCCGAGTCCCCGGTGTTGAGAATCGACGTGTTGGTGACGAGGACGTTCATGCCGGTGCCCGCTTGACGAACACCGTCCACGGCAGTCGCGCGACGCTAAGGAGAACGCGCCGTCCGCGCGGAAACGTGGCGTGGACCGCGAAGGCGGTGCCTGCCGCGATGCCGAACAGGCCGGCGACGGCGAACGGTCCCGGAAGCCGGGTGATGCCGGTGAGGTTCGTCGTCGCCAGCACCGCGACGGCCGCGGCGGCGGCGGTGCCGGTGCCGACAGCCAACATGCGAATGATCTCGGTCGTGCACACCGGCCCTCGGCGGCCGGCGAGCCAGGCGAGCAGCGGCACCCGCACCGCCGCGCCGCCCAACGCGTAGCTGGCGGCGATGGCGACGGGCCCGAACGGCAGCGCGACGGCGAGCGTGACCGCGACCAGGCCGGCGTTGGCGGAAGCGGCCCGCACCATCTCGCGCGTTCGCCCCTGGCTCATGTACAGCCAGCTCAGCGTGTAGGTCACCGGCATGTAGGCGGCGGCGACGCCCATCCAGGCGAGCATCGGCGCGGCATCCGCCCATTGCGGCCCGAGCACGAGCGCGACGACGTGCTCGGGAGCCGCGGCGACCAGACCGGC
>DASWLB010000242.1:0-2607 GCA_036396315.1 Alphaproteobacteria bacterium | reverse complement strand
CCACGAGTTCGTGCCCGAGCCGCTCCGGCGTTTCGCCTACGCCGACACGCCGCTGCCGCTCGGCCACGGCCAGAGCCTCACCCAGCCCTACATCGCGGCGCTGATGACCCATCTCCTGCGGATCGGCGCGGACGACGTCGTGTTCGAGACCGGCACCGACACGGGCTACCACGCCGCCGTGCTCGCCCGGCTCGCGAAGCGGGTCGCCAGCATCGAGGTGATCGCGCCCTTGGCCATGCGGGCGGCGCACAACCTCGAGCGGCTCGGCTACGCGAAGACGGTCGATCTCAGCGCCGCGGACGGGTATTTCGGCTGGGCGGAGAAGGGGCCGTTCGACGCGATCCTCCTGAAGGAGGCCGTCGACGTGGTGCCGCCGCCGCTGCTCGCGCAGCTCAAGCGCGGCGGACGGCTGGTCGCGCCGGTCGGGCCGCTTTCCGGCATGCAGATGCTGACCCTGTTCGAGAAGGACGCGGACGGGCGCGTCCGCGAGCGCGCCATCCTTCCCGTCCGCTTCGCGCCCTTGCAGGGCGGGGAGCGGATTTGAAGACGTCCTCATCCTTCGAGACGCCCGTCCTTCGCTCCGCTCCGGGCGGGCTCCTCAGGATGAGGCGGTTTTTCTTTATCTTCCTCATCCTGAGGAACGAGCGAAGCGAGTGTCTCGAAGGATGAGGTTCACGTCCCGGTCTTGCCGGCGCGGCGGGGCAGCACGGTCATGGCGGCGAGGTCGCGCAAGGTTCGCCCGGCGAGCGCCGCGTCCGCCGCCTGGTCCAAGTCCTCGAGCAGCGCGGCGACGCGGGCCTCGGGCGTGACCGAGAACGCGTCCTCGCGCCCGTCATCGTCGCTCAGCGCGATCGCATCGAGCACCGATTTGACCGGGATCGCCTCGAGCGCGCGCGCCGGCACGTAGCGCTCCGGCCGCGCGGCCGTGCGCACGACGATCGCGGCGCGCTCGAGCGCGGCGAGGATCGGCAGCGCCGTCTCGGGCGGCACGAACCCCTCGGCGGCGAGCGCATGCACGGTCGGGCCGGGGCGGGCGCGCAGATGCTCCTCGCCGACGCGGAGCGCGAAGGTGAGCGCGAGCCGCGCGCGCGAGGCGGGGCCCGGCCGCGCCGACTCGCGGGCGAGCGTGACCCGCTCGGGATGCTGGACGTAGTAGGCGATGTCGGCGCCGAGCAGGAGGATGAGCCAGCTGAGATAGAGCCAGATCATGAACAGGATGAGCGTCGCGAAGGCGGAATAGACCGCGGCGTAGCTCGACGAATCGACGACGAACGAGGCGAACACCCAGCCCGCGACGTGCCACATCAGCCCGGCGATCGCCGCGCCGGCGAAGGCCGCCTTGAAGCTCACCCGCGTGTTCGGCATGAACAGATAGACGAAGGTGAAGGCGAACACGACGAGGAGATAGGGCACGAGCCCCGCGCCCAGCTCGATCGCGAGGCCGAGCGGCGCGATCTCCGACAACTCCTTCAGCTCGGGCGAGACCTTGACCGAGGCGGTGACGCCGAGCGAGGAGAACACCAGCACCGGCCCGATCAGGATCACGCTGAGATAATCGCCGAAGCGGCGCGCGAACGGGCGCTGGGCGCCGACCCGCCACGTGAAATTGAAGGCGCGCTCGATCTTCTGCATGAGCGAGATCACGGTGTAGATGAGGAGGCCGAGCCCGACCGAGCCCAAGACGCCCGCCTTCATGTTGTCGACGAACTCGATGACGCGGGTCGTGATCTCGACGCTCTTCTCGCCGAGCGGCTCCAACAGCGAGAGCAGCATCGGCTCGATCTGGTTGTGGACGCCGAACCCCTTGAGCACCGAGAAGCTGATCGCGAGCAGGGGCACGAGCGACAAGAGCGTCGTGTAGACGAGGCTCATCGCGCGGAGACTCAGCTGGCCGTCGGCGAGATCGCGGATCACCACGTGGCCGAGCCGAAGCCACCACAGCGGCACCGCCTGCCAGCGCGGGCGGCGGCCGAGTTCGGCCGCCCAGATCGCGGCCGACAGTCCGGCGATGAGCTCGAACGGGTCCAGGATCACGCCACCCTCTCCCTGTGCGGCGCGCGAGTGTCGGAGAATTTTACATGGTTTAGGCCGGTTTGGCGCAAATGTGTCGGTGGATTTTACAACTGCCTCGGCGCGGCGCCGGCGCCGCGCGGCTAAGCGATTGACCGGACAGCCGATTCGCTCGGTGGCACGCGACTTGCAAGGTCATAGTGGGGCAGTTGTGTTGCGGCCGGGGCGGGCCGTCGCCGAGCGCAGGGGGGATGCCATGGCGAACCGATCGATTCTTGCCGCGGCTTTGGGCGCAGCGTTTCTCGCGGCCGCGACTGCTTCGTCGGCCGTCGCGATCCCGGCGAGCGGTGGCCCCGGTTCCTCGACCATGACCGACGTGACGCCGGTGGTGGACGGAAACACCATCACCTGGGAGATCGAGGCGACGGTCGAGTACGACCCCGACGCGGGTCCCTGGATCAAGAGGCTGCTCGATCCAGATGTGGAAGTCACGGGAGACACCGTTCTCCAGTTTGCCGAGACGATTACGATCGGCGGCGTCGTGCCGTGGACCGATTGGCACGAGATCCTTCCGGACGGTTTCGAATGGGTCGGCGG
>DASWLB010000241.1:0-1510 GCA_036396315.1 Alphaproteobacteria bacterium | reverse complement strand
GTAGGCGACGAGGGGTAGCTTGCGCTCGTCGACGCCATGCGCCTCGAAGCCAAGAAGCAGGCGGGGCAGCGGTTCCTGGTCGAGCACGAACGCGCCGGGAGGCAGCCACGGCGCGGGCTGCCAGGATGCATCCGCGCCGCGGCCGGACGGCGGCACGGGGCCCGGCAGTCGGGCGCCGGGTGGGTGCGGCGCCTCGTAGCTCGCGGTGAGGAACTCGGTAATCGTACGCGCCGCGGCCGCGAACCGATCGCGGTCCGCGGCCCGGCGCGCCGCGGCGCCGATGCCCGCCGTTCCGACCTCGCTCGTGAGTTCGAGCCATGCGGCGCCGATCTGGCGGTAGGCCTCGGGATCGGCCTCGCGGACGAAGCGGTCGAACGCGCGGAACAGCTCCTGCGCCCGGGCAAGGTGCGTCTGCGCCTGGCCGGGCGTTCCGAGTGCGCTCGACGCGGCCGCCAAGGCTTCGCGAGTCGCGACCGACATCGCCCGGGTCGAAGCCGCACGCAACCGTGCCGCGTCGCGATGCTCGATCGCCTGCTCGAGCTCGGCCGCCGCGTCGGGCGCAACGGCGGCGAGGCGGACGAGTACGGCGCGATCGCCGCCGGGCGACTTGTACCGGTCGGCGACCGCCTGCCAGTCGATCGGATCGAGCGAGGTGATGAAGATCGCGTCGAGATAGGCGGCGGCGACCGGGTCCCATGGCGCCTCGCGCACGATGTGCGCGCCCGCCGGCGGCGAGAGGATGACAAGCGCAAGCACGGCGAAAGCACTCGCGACAAGTCTCTGCCAACGCCGGCGTCGCGGCGGCATTCGGTCGGGTTGCGCCACGCGTTCCTGCCCCGAAACTTGGCTTACACCGTGAAGTGTAACCTTGGCTAATATTATTCGACTAGACCAACTTATTGTCAATCGCCTATCATTATCGGCGACCGCGTCGAAGCTGCGCTGCGGCCGAATGCCGCTCCAGCCGGGGACAGGGATGGCGGACGATACGGCACGGCGGCCGACCGCGGCCAAGGCAAACGCCTTCACGACCTTGGTCGCGCCCGAGGACCAGGCGAGCCACCACCGCCAGACGCGGCGCGCCCGCCAAACCGAGATCGCCGAGGACTATGTCGAGCTGATCGCCGAGCTGATCGATTCGGACGGCGAGGCGCGGGCGGTCGAGATCGCGCGCCGGCTCGGCGTCACCCCGGCCTCGGTCGCCAAGATGCTCGGCCGGCTGCAGCAGATGGGGCTGGTCTCCACCCGGCCCTACCGCGCCGTGTTCCTGACCGACGAAGGGCGCCGCATCGCCGACAAGTCGAAGCTCCGCCACCAGATCGTGTTCGAGTTCCTGCGCGCCATCGGGGTGAGCGAGGAGACCGCGCGCGCCGACGCCGAAGGCATCGAGCATCACGTGAGCGCGGAGACCCTCGAGGCGTTCGAGCGGATCGCGCGGGAGCGGCGGGGGTAGGGGCATACTCTCCTGGACGCGTCGGATCGATTGCCACGTCCTCCGACGTTCGGCCGC
>DASWLB010000240.1:0-4830 GCA_036396315.1 Alphaproteobacteria bacterium | reverse complement strand
TACAAAGTGGAATGGGGCGATCCTATGTCAGCTAGTCGTTTGAAAAGGATGGCATATGCGATTGCGTCATTTGTTTGGCAACAACGTGGCCGCAGCGCACCGTCATACCAGGCAATGGAGAAATGGAGGTCAGATCTCAATTATTTAAAGAGAACGTATTATGATGATTTCTCAAAGAAATTTAAATGGCCTAGTCTTTAGTTAGACGAAATTCAATACAACGCACATATTGATGGTACAGTATTCCTGAGCGCTAAAAATCGAAATGTTTGCGTGTTGGGCGATTGGCAACAATCATTCTGGCTGGCGTTTGCGCTACAGCGCCTTGACGATGTCCTCGACCATCTTCTTGGCGTCGGCGAACAGCATCATTGTGTGGTCGCCGTAGAACAGCTCGTTGTCGATGCCGGCATAGCCCGGCGACAGCGACCGCTTGACGAACAGCACGGTCTTCGCCTTGTCGACGTCGAGGATCGGCATGCCGGCGATCGGGCTGGAGGGGTCCTTGCGCGCCGCCGGGTTGGTGACGTCGTTGGCGCCGATCACGAAGGCGACGTCGGCGGCGGGGAAGCTCGAGTTGATCGCCTCGAGCTCGAACACCTCGTCGTATGGCACGTTGGCCTCGGCGAGCAGCACGTTCATGTGCCCGGGCATGCGCCCGGCCACCGGATGGATGGCGTAGGACACCTTGACCCCGTGCGCCTTCAGCACGTCTGCCATCTCGCGCAGCGCGTGCTGGGCCTGGGCGACCGCCATGCCGTAGCCCGGCACCACGATCACCGAGCTCGCATTCTGCAGGATGAACGCCGCGTCCTCGGCGCTGCCGGCCTTGACCGACTTGTCGCCGGCGGCCACGGCCGCCGCGCCGGCCTCGACGCCGAAGCCGCCGAGGATGACGTTGACGAACGACCGGTTCATGCCCCGGCACATGATGTAGCTGAGGATCGCGCCCGACGAGCCGACCAGCGCGCCGACGATGATCAGCGCGGTGTTCTGGAGCGTGAACCCGATTCCCGCCGCCGCCCAGCCCGAGTACGAGTTGAGCATCGAGATCACCACCGGCATGTCGGCGCCGCCGATCGGGATGATCAGCATGACACCGAGCGCAAACGCGAGCGCGGTCATCAGCCAGAACGCGCTCACGCTCTGGGCGATCGCGAACCAGACGATGCAGGCGACGATCACCAGCCCGAAAAGGAGGTTGAGCGGGTGCTGCATCGGGAAGGTGATCGGCGCGCCGGTCATCAGCGCCTGCAGCTTGGCGAACGCGATCACCGAGCCGGTAAACGTGATCGCGCCGATCACCGCGCCCAGCGACATCTCGATCCGGCTCGCGGTCTTGATCGCGCCGAGGGTGCCGATGCCGTAGGCCTCGGGCGCGTACAGCGCGGCGGCGGCGACAAGCACCGCCGCCATGCCGACCAGGCTGTGGAAGGCGGCGACCAGCTGCGGCATCGCGGTCATCCGGATGCGCAGCGCGATCACCGCGCCGATCACGGCGCCGATCGCCATCGCCACCGCGATCCAGCCAAAGCCGCCGACGTCGGGCTGGGCGAGGGTGGTGGCGACCGCGACCGCCATGCCGGCGATGCCGAACATGTTGCCGGTGCGCGCCGAGGTCGGCGACGACAGCCCCTTGAGCGCCAGGATGAAGCACACCGCGGCGGCGAGATAGGCGAACGCCGACAGATTGGCGGACACTTGACGACCCCCCTAGTACCCGGTTTCGCAAGAACCGGGGTCGAGCAACGGCCTCGCGCTTCGAGACGGCCCTCCCGCCTTCGCGAAGCCCGCTTCGGCGGGCGAAGCAAGGTCGGGCCTCCTCAGCGTGAGGCCGCTGTTTTGTAACAAGAAACCTCGTCCTGAGGAGCGCGCGAAGCGCGCGTCTCGAAGGACCGTCTCGATCTCGGGCATTCGCGATCCCCCCGCTAGCGCTTCTTCTTGAACATCTGGAGCATGCGCTGGGTGACGATGAAGCCGCCGAAGATGTTGACCGAGGCGAGCATCACCGCGAGGAAGCCCATCACCTTGGAGACGCTCGGCGCGGTGGCGGCGGCGGCGATCTCGACCCCGACCGCGATCAGCGCGCCGACCACGATGATGCCCGAGATCGCGTTGGTCACCGACATCAGCGGCGTGTGCAGCGCCGGCGTCACGCTCCACACCACGTAGTAGCCGACGAAGATGGCGAGCACGAAGATGGTGAAGTCGACGACGAACGGGTCGGTCATGAGCCGCCTCCATCGCTGAGCATCGGGTGGACGACCTTGCCGTCGCGGGTCAGGCACGCGCCGGCGATAATCTCGTCGTCCCAGTCGATCTTGAGCGCCTTGGTCTCGGCGTCGATCATCGGGGTGATGAAGTTGAGCAGGTTGCGGGCGTAGAGCGGGCTGGCATCGACCGCCACCCGGCCCGGCACGTTGGCGTGGGCGACGATGGCGACGCCGTCCTTGCGCACCACCTTGCCGTGCTCGGTGAGCTCGCAGTTGCCCCCGGTCTCGCTCGCCAGGTCGACGATCACGGCGCCGGGCTTCATGTCCGCGACCATCTCCGCGGTGACCAGCACCGGCGCCGGCCGGCCGGGAATCAGCGCGGTGCAGATGACGATGTCCTGCGCCTTGATCGTGTCGTGGATCAGCTCGCGCTGGCGGCGCTGGTAGTCCTCGCCCATCTCGCGCGCATAGCCGCCCGCGGTCTCGGCCGATGCGGCCCCCTCGCTCGCCACCTCGACGAACTTCGCGCCCAGGCTCTGGACCTGCTCCTTGACCGCGGGGCGCACGTCGAACGCCGAGACCACCGAGCCCAGCCGGCGCGCGGTCGCGATCGCCTGCAGGCCGGCGACGCCGGCGCCGAGCACCAGCGTCTTGGCCGGGGCGATGGTGCCGGCGGCGGTCATCATCATCGGGATCACCTTGCCGAACTCGGCGGCGGCGTCGAGCACCGCCTTGTATCCGGCGAGGTTGCTCTGCGAGGACAACGCGTCCATGCCCTGGGCGCGGCTGATGCGCGGGATCAGCTCCATGGCGAAGGCGGTGACGTTGCGCGCGGCATAGGCCGCGACCTGGTCGCGGTTCTGAAACGGCGCCAGCAGCCCGACGAGGACCGCGCCCGCAGGCAACAACGCCATCTCGTCGCTGCCTTCGTCGGCGGTCATGGGGCGCGCCACCTTGAGCACCATGTCCGCGCCCGCGAGCGCCGCGCCCGCGTCGGCGGCGATCTTGGCGCCCGCCGCCTCGAACGCCGCATCGGTGATCGCCGAGGCCAGCCCGGCGCCGGTCTCGATCGCCAGCTCGACGCCCATCTCGGCGAGCTTCTTGACCATCTGCGGCGACGCGGCGACGCGCGTCTCGTGCTCGCGAATTTCCTTCGGAATCGCGATCTTCATGCCGGCGTCCTGAGCTGGGGATGGGCGGTGGCGCCCTTAATAGCGGGCGGGCAGCGAAAATTCACCCGCCAATTTCGCCGCGCTCGGGCTGCCGCCGCCCTCAGAGGTCGCGCGGCTCGAGCGCGTGGATCATGCGGTAGAGCGCGCTTTCGGTGCGCGCGTCGACCCCGTAGCGGGCGATCGCGTCGGGACTGAGATGGCGGTCGAGCGCGCGCCGCGCCGCCTCGGGCGAGGCCGCCTCGACCAGCACCAGCCGGCCGTCGATCCGGTCCGGCCCCTCGCGGGCCCGGGTCTCGACGCTGTCATTGCGGGTCAGCTCAGGCACCGCGCGGGCGAGATGCGCGCCCACGATGCCCGGCTCCGCCGCCATCGCCGGCAGGGCGTCGCCGCCGAGCCAGCGGTCGAACGCCGCCGCCTGGTCCTCGGGCGGCACCGGGCGGAGCGCGGCGAGCGCGCCGCCGACGCCGCGCCCGAAGCTCGCGGCGATGCGGCAGACCGTGCGGTGCATGTTGCGGAAGCGCGCCAGGCTCGCGACGGTGAGCGGGGTCGGGTGGTCGAGGCGCCGGCGATAGGCCGCGCTCGCCATCACCTCCGGCGTCTCGGTCTCGTACAGCGCGCCATAGGCCGGTGCCTCGCCGGCATCGAGCGCGTGGTAGCGGCGCGCGCGCAGGAATCCCGGTATGCCCACCCGCTCGGCCAGGTGCTCGCTCCGGTACCAGTCGTTGAACGCCGCCTCGTCGGCGGCGTCGATATCGTTCCAGACCGACAACAGGCCCGTCCCCAGGAGCGGCATGGGGCTACGCTAGCGGCGGCGCGGCGACGGGTCAACACGGCGCCCGGCCTGTGCTACAAGCCGGGCCGTCGAGCCGGGAGAGGGACCATGGCACAGACGATCGAGGTGGTCGACGCGTTCACGGACTGTACGCACAGGACCAATCGCGACGCCGCCTCAGGAACAAGAAAGTCCTTTGAGCCTTCGTCGGCCCGATGACACATGCCGGCCCCGGCCCCGGCAAGCTAATTGGTGCCCTTCCCGGGAAGAAAGCAGCCCCGTCAACTCTTTTTCGTAGGCGGGACTGGTTCGATCGGCGAAGGATTCAACCTAACCCTGTCGCGTTCCACACCCCAAGGAATCTCCATGCCGACCTCACTGAGCATCCGCTGTTGCGAATCGATAACTGCTTCGAGCACCTCGTCCACGGAAACCGGGACACCGAGTCGATTGTTTGCTGCCTCGATCAACGCGCGGTCCGGATATTCGGACAGCCTATCCTGCCGCTTGTAGTTTGCCGCGCGGTTGGCCTCGCCGTCCAGCTCCCGGACCCGCTTACCCGTGTGGGCCACACAAAAAATCCATCGTGCGCACGACGGACGAATTCTCTCCCCATCTCGATAGGGCCGCTCTTTCGGGTATTCCTCAACGATTACCTCGTAGCGATGATCCA
>DASWLB010000239.1:0-3409 GCA_036396315.1 Alphaproteobacteria bacterium | reverse complement strand
AGGTTCGCCGCGCCCGCGAGCGCGAGGAGGAACGAGAAGACGGCGCCGATCGCCGTGCCGAGGATCGCGATCTGCAAGGTCTCGACGACCGAGGTGGCGACCGTGTCCACCACCCCCATGTCGGGCGGCACCATGCGGGCGAGGAACTCGCCCATGCGCGGCAGGCCCTCGGCGAGGCGCGCGAGGTCGAACTCGGTGCCGGAAAACGCCCAGGCGATGGCGACGACGACCGCGAGCGTCGCCGCGGCGCGCGCCGCCGTCTCAGGCCAGGTGGAACGGGGCAGGACGCGGGTCACGTGCTCCGTCCGTTAGTGCGCCCGTGCCGTAGATCGCGGCGATCACGGACTTGTCGTCGGCGGCCTGCGCCGGCCCGTCGAAGACGATGTGCCCCCGCGCGAGCCCGACGATGCGGAGCGCATGCTCGCGGGCGAGCGCGGGATGGTGCACGACCATGACGAGGGTCGCGCCGCGCCGCCGGCTCGCCTCGGCGAGCAGGGCCATCACGCCGGCGGTCGCGACCGGATCGAGGTTCGAGACCGGCTCGTCGGCGCAGATGATGTCGGGCTCCTGGGCGAGGGCGCGGGCGACGGCGACGCGTTGCTTCTGGCCGCCGGACAGCCGGTCGCAGCGTTGGTCGGCGAGCGCCTCGAGCCCGACCTCGGCGATCGCTTTCGATGCGGCCGCGCGGTCGTCCTCGCCGAACAGGCCGAGCACGCTCGCGACCGGGTTCATGCGTCCGAGACGACCCCACAGCACGTTGTCGAACACGCTCGCCCGTTCGATCAGGTTGAACTCCTGGAACACCAGCCCGACGCGGCGGCGGAACCGAGACTGCCGGGCGGCGGAAGCCGCGAGATCCTGGCCGAGCACCGAGATCGAGCCCGCATCGGCGCGCACCAACCCCGCGATCAGCCGCAATAGCGTCGTCTTGCCGGCTCC
Organism: Alphaproteobacteria bacterium; assembly: GCA_036396315.1. Taxonomy (GTDB): domain Bacteria; phylum Pseudomonadota; class Alphaproteobacteria; order MPNO01; family DASWLB01; genus DASWLB01. The sequence goes on along the minus strand of DASWLB010000239.1, from coordinate 2,470 downwards.
GCTCGGCCCGATCACGGCGATGCGCTCGCCGCGCACGGCGTCGAGCGACTCGATGTCGAGCGCGGGCGCCGCCGCGCCGGGATAGACGACGCGCACGCGGCGCAGCGATAACGCGGGCGCGTCTCGCGCGGGCTCGATATCGGCGCGGGGCAGGGCGGTCATTCGATCAACCCGTAGGCGCGGGCGAGCGCCGCGACCGGCGCATAGTCCTCGTGGCGCGCGCGCACGTACCCATCGGGCGCATAGACGTGCTTGAGCAGGTGGCGGTAGGCGGGCTCGTTGAGCTTCATCATCGCGGCGGCGAATTTCTCGCGCAGATCAGGGTCGAGCCCCTTGCGGCCGATTACCGCATGCGACGGGATCTCGGGGGACTCGGCGATCGCGACCACCTCGGGCTGCTGCGCGGGCGCAAGCAGCAGGGTGGAATAGACGCTCGCGCCGGCGGCATCGACCAGGCCGTTGGCGAGCGCCTGCATCGCCTGCTGGTAGCCGCCCGCGAAATAGACGCGCCGGAAGAACCGCTGCGGGTCCTCCTTGCGGCGCAATAGCCCGGCCGCGACGAACAGGTCGAGCGGGTACATGTAGCCCGATTCCGACAGGGGATCGGCGAAGGCGATGGTCTTGCCCCTCAAATCCGCGAGCGTGCGGATCGGGCTTGCCTTGCGCACGTAGATGCGGCTCGTGTAGGTCGCCTTGCCGCGATAGACCTCGGACAGGATCACCTCGGCCCCGGCATGATGGTGGGCGAGCACGTAGGGCAGCGCGCCCATGAACGAGATGTCGGCCTTACCGGCGGCGAGCGCCTCGACCGCGGCGGCGTGGTCCTGGGTGACGTAGCCCTTCACCGGGCGGCCGATCTCGGATTCGAGGTAGCGCCCGATCGCCGCGATGTCGCCGATCAGCTTCTCGGGGTTCTCCTGCGGGATGAAGGCGAGCACGAGCGGCTCGTCGGCGGCGCGGGCGGGCTCAGCGAACGCATTCGCGAGAAGGGCGACCAGCACGATCGGCCACCTCATCCTTCGAGACGCGCGCTTTGCGCGCTCCTCAGGATGAGGAGAACTGAAAAGAAATGACCTCATCCTGAGGAGCGGCCCGCGGGCCGCGTCTCGAAGGATGAGGGACATCTAGTACAACTCGTCTTCATAGCTCTTCTCTATTGCCTTGTAGGCGGACCATTCCCTCGCCGCGTCGTCCCAGCGCTCGTCGCGGATCGCGGCGCCGACCCGTTCGAGACGCTCCGCGAGCTCGTAGACGCGCGGCTGCAGGCGCACGTCGGTGATGGCGCTTGCGTCGAGCCTCAGGTCGCCGGCGACGCTGCGAATCAACAAGAGCGCGTGGAACCGGTCGCGCCGCGGGATCAGAGCGTCGAGCGCGCTCGCGAACACCGAGTTCTCCTGGAAGTCGAGGCGGAAGCGCGTGCTCTTGCCCGCGAACTCCTGATACGGCTCCTCGGCGGTGCCGATCGCCTCGAGATAGGCCGCGAGGTCGTTCTTTTCGCCGTCGCCAAGCCCCAGCCCGAAGCGCGCATCGAACCACGCGACCACGTCGGCGAGCGTCGCGAGCGAGCCGTCGTGGAAATAGGGCGCCGTGTGCGCCGCGCCGAGCAGGGTCGGGGTGTCGAACAGGGCGCCGGGGAAAGTGCGGGAGTCCCCGCCCGAACCGATGTCGTGGCGTTTGCCGTCGAGGAACAGCGCGCTCGGCACGTGGCAGCTGGCGCACGATCGATCGCCCATCTGCGCGAATGGCCGGTGGAACAGCGCTTCGCCGCGCTTCGCCGCGGCTGACGCCGTGTCGTTCAGCCGTCCGTCACGGTCGAGATACGGCGCGGGCAGGAACTCGAACTGGTTGAGATACGCGACCAGCGCATCGAGCATGAACGGCGTCGGCTCCGGCCCGCCGAACTCGGTGACGATCACGGTCGCGACGAATTCGCGCAACGATGCGATGCGCCCGTCGCGGCCATAGGGCGCCGTGTAGCGGATGCCGCGCAAGCTCGGGGTGTCGACGGGATCGAAAATGTGGTCGTTGGCGATGGCGTTGAAGAAGGCGCTGTCCACGTCCACCCCGCCGGCGCGCCGGCTCAGCCCCGGGATGAACAGCTGGCGGTTCGCCTCGCCGCGGTTGTGGCAGGACGAGCAGGCGATTCCGAGGCTGCGCGCCGGTTCGCCGAACAGCTCGGGCGAATCGAACAGCATGTCGCCGTAGGCGACGAGGGGCAGCTTGCGCTCGTCCACGCCTTGCGCCTCGAAGCCGAGGAGGAGGCGGGGCAGCGGCTCCTGGTCGAGCACGAAAGCGCCGGGAGGCAGCCACGGCGCCGGCTGCCAGGATGCGTCCGCGCCGCGGCCCGAGGGCGGCACCGGGCCGGGCGCGCGGGCGCCGGGCGGGCGCGGCGCCTCGTAGCTCGCGGCGAGGAACTCGGTAATCGTACGCGCCGCGGCCGCGAACCGGTCGCGGTCTGCGACCCGGCGCG
>DASWLB010000238.1:0-4225 GCA_036396315.1 Alphaproteobacteria bacterium | reverse complement strand
GAGACGCCGCGAACTCCGGATCGAGCGACACTGCCCGCGTGGCCAATCGAAGCGCCGTCTCGGCGTCTTCGTCCGGCCGCTCGCTGTACCCGAACATGATGGCCAAGGCGCAAGTCACCGCCTGGCCGGCGTAGCCGCCCGCGAAGGACGGATCGATATCCGTTAACCGCTCGTACGCGTTCTGCGCCGTCAGGATATTCGTGCGGGTCGGCGGAAACGGGCTCGATCGCAGACGAAGGTATTGATCGTACACGTCGAGCTTGTCCGTCGGGAACCGCCCCAGCCGCTCGCGTTCGGCCGGCTTCAGCGCCACGGCGAGCGCTTTCGCCACTTGCCGCGCCACTTCCTCCTGCACCGCGAACACGTCCTCGAGGTCGCGGTCGTAGCGCTCCGCCCACTCGTGGCGGTCGGTCGCCGTGTCGATGAGCTGGGCGGTAATGCGGAGCCGCTTGCCGGCCTTGCGCACGCTGCCTTCCAGCGCGTAGCGCACGCCGAGATCGCGCCCCACTTGCTTCAGCCCGACTTGCTTGCCCTTGTAGACGAACGAGGAGTGGCGGGCGATGACGAACAAGCCGGAGATCTTCGACAGCTCGGTGATGATGTCCTCGGTGATGCCGTCGGAGAAATACTCCTGCTCCGCATCGCCGCTCATGTTGTCGAAGGGCAGCACCGCGATCGACGGCTTGTCGGGCAGCGCGAGCGGCGCGGCCGCGCCAGACAAACTGGCCTTCGCCAATGCGCCGGGCCGCGAGCGATAGACGCGGACCGGTTCGGGCAGGTTCTTCACTTCGTGCGCGCCGAAATCCTCGAACGCGACATCGAGCTTCCTCTGCACCTCGGCGAACACGCGGTCGGAGACGCACAGCCCGCCCGGCTCCGCCAACGCCTCCAACCGTGCCGCGAGGTTCACCCCGTCGCCGTGGATGTCCTCGCCCTCGACGATGACGTCGCCCAGATGCAGCCCGATGCGGAACGCGATGCGCCGGTCGTCGGGCACGCCGCGGTTGCGCTCACCCATGCCGTCTTGGATGTCGGCGGCGCACTGCACCGCATCGACGATGCTTGCGAACTCGATCAAGAGCCCGTCGCCCGCGGTCTTGACGATGCGTCCGCCATGGCCGGCGACCGCCGGGCGCAGCACGTCGTTCAAATGCGCGTTGAAGCGCGCCCGCGTCCCCACCTCATCGGCGTTCATCAGGCGGCTGTAGCCGGCGACGTCCGCGGCGAGGATCGCGGCGAGACGCCGCAGGGCGCGCTGCTCGGCCATTGGAGCCGATCTTTCCGTTCGGAAGCGAAGCGTCTCGAATACTAGGTGGGTGGGGTGCCTGAGTCTATTGGTCGCGACGGGACGGTCTTTTGCGCCACGAATCCGGCTGCCGCCGCCCGTTGCCTCATAAGGCCCAAGCTGGTAGGTTCCGCGCCCGATTCCCACCCGCCCGAAGAATTCGCGATGAAGGTCCAGGCCAACACCGTCCGCGCCGGCCACGTGCTGGAATACAACGGCAAGCAGTACACCGTGCTCGGCATCGGGCTGCTGCAGCCGGGCAAGGGCGGCGCGTTCATCCAGGTCGAGATGCGCGACCTGCGCTCGGGCCTCAAGACCAACGTGCGCTGGCGCACCCAGGAAAGCGTCGAGCGGCTGCACGTCGACGAGAAGGAAGCCACCTACCTGTTCGGCGACGACGACAATCTCACGTTGATGGACACCGAGAGCTTCGAACAGTTCCCGGTGCCGCGCGCGCTGTTGGGCGATGCCGGCAAGTTCCTGCAGGACGGCATGGCGCTGACCATCGACCTCGTCGAGGGCCAGCCGGTCGCCGTGCACCTGCCGCAGACGGTGACGATGAAGATCGTCGAGGCCGACCCGGTGGTGCGGGGCCAGACCGCGTCGTCGTCCTACAAGCCGGCGATCCTCGAGAACGGAGCGCGCATCATGGTGCCGCCGCACATCGAGTCGGGCACGCGCGTCGTCGTCAATACCGGCGACGGGAGCTACGTCGAGCGGGCAAAGGATTGACGGCGCGCCGCTCCGCCTTGATCAACGTCATGTGCGATGCGGCGCGCAAGGCCTCGCGCGGGCTGGTGCGCGATTTCGGCGAGGTCGAGCATCTCCAGGTCTCGGTCAAGGGCCCGGCCGATTACGTGACCGAGGCCGACCGGCGCGCCGAGCGCACGCTCAAGGCGGAGCTGCAGAAGGCCCGGCCGGCGTTCGGCTTCCTCATGGAGGAGGCGGGCGCGAGCGCAGGCGCGGACGCGAGCCAGCGCTGGATCGTCGATCCCTTGGACGCCACCACCAACTTCCTGCACGGCATCCCGCACTTCTGCATCTCGATCGCGCTCGAGCGCGACGGCGAGCTGGTGGCGGGCGTGGTGCACGATCCGCTGAAGGACGAGACGTATTGGGCCGAAAAGGGCATCGGCGCCTACGTCAACGACCGGCGGCTGCGCGTCTCGGCGCGGCGCAGCCTGGGCGATGCGCTGCTCGCGACCGGCATCCCGTTCGGCGCGCGCCCGGGCAAGGAGGCGTTCCTGTCGGCACTGCGCCGCGCCATGGAAACGACCGCCGGCGTGCGCCGCTTCGGCTCCGCCGCGCTCGACCTCGCCTACGTCGCCGCCGGCCGGTTCGACGGGTTCTGGGAGACCGGGCTCTCGCCCTGGGACGTCGCGGCCGGCATCGTGCTGGTCCGCGAGGCGGGCGGATTCGTCACCGATCTCAAGGGCGGCGAGGACATGCTGCACGGCGAATCGATCCTCGCCGCCAACCCGGCGCTGCATGCGACGCTCGCCCGCATGTTGGCCGAAGCGATGGCGACGCCGGTCCCGGCGATTCGCGGATGAGACCCCTCGATTGCCCCGGATTCGCCCCATTTTCCGGGCGAATCCCGCCGGTCAAAGAGGTTGTTCCCCCGACGCGTTGCGCCTATGTTGAGCGGCCGACGAGTGCCCGCCGCCCGCGCGCACCGGAGAGGGATGGTCGGGCGGCGGCGCGGGGGTTTGTCATGGCCGATCGGTTGCGCCACCGGCGGAAGGCCATCGGACGCGCGGCGCGCGCGGGGTGCGTCGCGTCCGCCCTGGTCGCGGCCGGACTGCCCTGGTCGGACCCGCTCGCCCAGGAGACGATCATCGTCGGCGAGCGCGGCGGCGGCGCCGTCACCGTCGACATGTCCGTCCTCGACGAGCTGGGGCCGTCACCCACCGTGCCCGACCTGCTGATGCCGAACCGGTCCGCGCCGGCCGTCGCGCTTGAGGAGCGGGGACGACTGACCTTGCGGCCGCCGCGCGGCGCGCAACGCGGCGGCGGCGCTGCGACGACCGCGGCGGCGTCGGCACCCGGTTCGGTGAAGCTGAAACCGCCCGCCAGCTCGCAACCGCGCACCGCCCGCGTCGCGCCGGCGCGCACCCCGCCGCGCGCGACGCCGCCGCCCCCGCCACCGGCACCGCGGCGCGTGACGGCACCGGCCGCAACGGAGCTGGTACAACCCTCGCCGCCCCGGCCCGACGCGGCGTCGCCGACGCCCGGGCCGTCCGTCGTCGCCGTCCCACCCGCGATGCCGACGCCACCGGGCCAGCCCGAACCGGTCGCGCCTGCGGCGACCCCGCCGGCGCCGCCCGCGCCCGCCGCATCCACCCAGCCTCCGCCGGCTCCGCCATCGCCGCCACCTGTCGCCGCGCCGCAGCCGAGCGCCGCGCCACCCGGGCGCGCCGCCGCCGTCGCGCCGCGCCCGGCTTCCGAGCCGCAGCGCCCGGCCCAACGGACCGTCCGAACAGCCGAACCCAAGCCGCCCGTGCGCACAACCCGGGCGGTCGAACCGCCGCCGATCGCCGCGCCCGCGGCCGCACCGGCGCCGCCGCCTCCCCCGGCTGCGGCCGCGCCGCGCCCCCAGATCCCGGCGCAGACCGCCGCGCTTGCACCCGGCCGCGTTCCGCCCGAGGGCACGCCGCTTGCCGTCGTCTTCCCCACCGAGTCGTCGAACCTCGCCGAGCCGTCCAAGGCCGCGCTCGACGCCGTGGCGCAGCGCATGGACCAGGACGAGAGCCTCCGGCTGCAGCTCCTCGCCTACGCCGGCGGCAATGACGAGACGGCGAGCCGCGCGCGCCGACTGTCGCTGTCGCGCGCCCTCGCGGTCAGGTCCTACCTGATCGACCGCGGCGTCCGATCCACCCGCATCGACGTGCGCGCGCTCGGCAACCGCAGCGAGGGCGGATCGCCCGACCGCGTCGATGT
>DASWLB010000237.1:0-2090 GCA_036396315.1 Alphaproteobacteria bacterium | reverse complement strand
TGCACCCAGGGCGGCTGGCTGGTGCGCGACGTGATCGCCGAGAGCGTGCTCAAGGTCGCGCCCGAAAGCTTGCGCGTGATCACCCCCGACGTCGGCGGCGGCTTCGGCATCAAGATCTTTCCCTACCCCGAATACGCGCTGGCCGCCTGGGCCGCGCGCAAGCTCGCGCGCCCCGTCAAGTGGGTCGCCGAGCGGGGCGAATCCTTTCTCGCCGACACCATGGGCCGCGACAATGTCAGCCGTGCCGAGCTCGCTCTCGATGCGGAGGCGCGCATCCTCGCGCTCAGGGTCGACACGACCGCCAACCTGGGCGCGTATTTGTCGACCTTCGCGCCGTTCATCCCGACCCTGGCGCATCTCAAGGTCTCGCCCGGGGTCTACGACGTGCCGGCGCTGCATCTCCGCGTGCGCGGGGTGTTCACCAACACCACGCCGGTGGACGCCTATCGCGGCGCCGGCCGGCCCGAGGCGATCACCCTGATCGAGCGGCTGATCGACCGCGCCGCGCGCGAGCTCGGCATCGATCCGGCCGAGATCAGGCGGCGCAACTTCGTCCCCGCCGCGGCGATGCCGTTCCGCACCGTCGCCGGCGAAACCTACGACTCGGGCGAGTTCGAGACCGTGATGGACCGGGCGCTGGCCAAGGCCGACCGCGCCGGCTTTGCTTTGCGCCGGCGCGAGTCGGAGGCGCAGGGGCTCCGGCGCGGCCTCGGCATCTGCTGCTACATCGAATCGACCATGGGCGATGCGCAGGAGCGCGCGGCGATCCGCTTCACCGACCAGGATACGGTCGAGGTCGTGGTCGGCACCCAATCGACCGGCCAGGGGCACGAGACCGCGTTCGCCCAGGTCCTGCACGAGCGCCTCGGCGTCCCCTTCGAGGCGATCCGCATCCTCCAGGGCGACACCGACCTGCTGGCGGGCGGCGGCGGCACCGGCGGCTCGCGCTCGTTGACCGCCGAGGGCTGGGCGATCGGCGACGCCGCCGACAAGGTGATCGAGCGCGGCAAGCACTACGCGGCCCAGCTGCTCGAGGCGGCAGTCGCCGACATCGACTTCGCCGACGCGCGCTTCGGCATCGTCGGCACCGACCGCGCGATTGCCGTCATGGACCTCGCCCGCGCCGCGCGCGCAATGGATGCGCCGCGCGCCGGCCTCGAGGGCGGGCTCGACGCCGAGGCGACGGCCCGGATCGGCGCCTACAACTACCCCAACGGCTGCCACGTCGCCGAGGTCGAGGTTGACATTGAGACCGGCGCGGTCACGGTCGCGCGCTACCACGTGGTCGACGACTTCGGCCGGGTGCTGAATCCGCTCTTGGTCGCGGGCCAGGTCCATGGCGGCGTCGCCCAGGGCATCGGCCAGGCGCTGTTCGAGCACGCGCTCTACGAGCCGGGCGGCCAGCTGGTGACCGGCTCAGCCATGGACTATGCCTTGCCGCGCGCCGACCAGATGCCGGCGTTCGATGTCTCGTTCCACGAGGTGCCGTGCGCCAACAACCCGCTCGGCGTCAAGGGCTGCGGCGAGGCCGGCTCGATCGCCGCCCCGCCGGCGGTCATCAACGCCGTGATCGATGCGCTGTGGGACCTCGGCGTGCGCCACATCGACATGCCCGCGACCCCCGAGCGCGTCTGGCGTCTGATAAAGTCAACGACTCGATGCCAATAGAGTGTTAGCTCGTCGAGATCAGACTCAAAGAACCATCTGAGCTACTTCCAAAATAAAACCAAACCACGACTGGCTATGCTATTTCTTGTAATATTTGCTCTGCATCCATAACACTTACATCTATCTCTCTCCGCAGGCGCCCTCGCACGACTGCGGGAATATCTACGAAATCGTGTGAAACAAGTCTATGTTCTATAGAATTTGCGGCCACTTTCACGAATATCCTATCTGATTTGTCGCGTATTCTTCGACAAATTATTCTTCCTCGTCTTTCGTCCACTTTACGAGGTACGATCCTCACGCGTTCGGTGCGTGCAAGGTGCACGACTATCTCATAACCTATGGTCCCCGCTCCCAATTTCCGCCAATACTCCCCTCCGATAATACTCCTATTTTTCGATTCAATGTCGGAAAATCCTTCA
>DASWLB010000236.1:0-6317 GCA_036396315.1 Alphaproteobacteria bacterium | reverse complement strand
TGGGCTACCGCTACGAAGGCTCGCCCGTCATCGTCGCCGACGGCACCCTGCCGCCGCCGGTCGAGACGACGACCTATACGCAAATCGCGCGGCCCGGATCGCGCGCCCCGCACGCCTGGTTCGACGGCGACGGCGGTCGCTCGACCATCGATGCGTTCGGGCGCGGCTTCGTGCTGATGACGTGGCGCGCCGACGGCGCGGCGGCGCCGATCGCGGACGCGGCGCAGGCGCGCGGCGTGCCGCTCGCGATCGCCGAGGGACCGCCGGAAGCGGCCGAGCTTTATGGCAACCGTCTCGTCCTGGTACGCCCCGACGGACACGTCGCCTGGCGCGGCGATAAGGCGCCCGCCGACCCGCTCGCCCTCATCGACACGGTGCGCGGGGCGGGAACCGGTTGACGCCTTTCACTTGGGCTCCTCGGCCGAGATCAGCGAGGCGTGGATCCAGCCCTCGGCGGGCTCGCCGGCAACCGAGACCTTTACCCAACTGCCGTCGACCTCCAGGCGCTCGACCTCGGTGCCGCGGCGCAGAACGGCGACGATCGTGTTGCCGACCGACGGACCGACGCGCAGGTTGGCCGTTTCGGGCTGGACGAATTCGCGCGGACGCGGTTCGGGCGCGGCGGCGATCTCCGGCTGCGGCGGCGCCGAGGGGATCGGCGCGGGCGACGCGGGCGAATCACCGCCGGCAAGCGTCGCGGGATCGAAGGCGGCGACGAGGTCGCGCACCTCCTGCGCCAAGCCGCCGATCCCCGACAGGTGCGGCCCGAGCCGATCGGCGAGGACGGGCTTCACGCGCGGATAGGCGACGACGATGGCGGCAATGATGGCGGCCCCGAGGAGCGCCGCGAGCGCCCAACGCACGACGGTGCGCCGGCGTGCCGAACCGGGGCCGGCCACCAGCCGCGGCGAGGTGCCGGTCGCCATGCCGTCGCGCCGTCCGTTCGCTTCGTGGGCCTCGGCCGCCTCGGCGAGGACGAGCGCCATTTCGGCTTCCCATTCGCGGCGCGCCGCGACGAGCCGCTGGGCCGCCAGCTCGTTCGCCTGGCGCACTGCCGCATCGAGGCGCTCCTGATCCTGCGCCCCCCACTCGGCGCGCGCCTTGGCGACCTCGCGTTTCGCGCGCTCCTCGCCATCGGCCGTCAGGCGCGCGATCGACCGCGCATGATTCTCCTTCATGTCGGCGAGCTGACGCGTGTAGTCGGCGCGCATGGCGTCCTCGGCCGCTTTCGGCACGGTCTGCGCGCGCGCCGTCGTCGCCCGGAGCTCGTTCTGGGCGCCCGAGAGCGCCTCCTTGAGATTGCCGAGCCGGTCGTCGTACTCGACCTTGGAATGGGCGAGCGCGGCCTTGGCCTGGGCCAGCTCCTCGCTCATGGCGCGGATGCGATCGTCGTATTCGGCGCGCGCGCGCGAAAGGATCGCGGTCGCCGCCGCGGCCTCCTCGGTGGCGGCGCGAAGCTGCGCCTCGAGCCCGGCGGTCGCCTGGGTGCGCGACGCCTTGGCGCCTTCGAGCTCGACGGTGAGGTTGCGGATGCGATCGTCGTATTCGGCGCGCGCCTGGACGAGCGCCGCGCGCGCCGCGGTCAGCTCCTCGGCCGTGCGCCGCAGGCGGTCGTCGGACTCGGCGCGGGCCTGTGCGATCTGCGCCTTGGCGACTGTTGCTTCTTCGGTCGCCCGGCGCAGCTTTTCCTCGTGCTCCGATCGCGCCGCGGCGAGCGCCGCCTTTGCGGCGGCGGCTTCGTCGGCGAGCGCGCGGGCGCGCGCATCGGCATCGGCGCTCGCCTGCGATTGCGCGACCTTCGATGAGGCTTCGGCGCGCTCGGCCCGGACACGCGCTTCGGCGAGCGCCGATTGCAGGGTTCGCGCCTCGCCCTCGGCCGACTCGATCCGCGCGCCGAGCGCGGCGACGCGTTCGAGCAGCGCCGCCCGTTCGGCGGCGGCGGTTTCGAGCGCACCCTTCGCGAGCTCGAGCTGACGCCGCGTCTCGACCTGTTTGCTCGCTTTCACCTCGCCGACGCGCTGTTCGGCCTCGGCCTCCCAGGCGGCGCGCGCTTCGGCGATTCGCCGCTCCGCGTCGCGCTCCGCGGCCGACCTCGCCTCGGCCGTGCGCCGTTCGGCATCCTGCCGCCAGGAGGCCTCGGCCTCGGCGAGCCGGCGCTCGGACTCTTTTGCCCATTCCGCCTTGGCATCGGCAAGCCGCCGGTCGGTCTCGAGACCGGCCTGGCGCGCCACGTCGGCCGCGCGACGCTCGGCCTCCACCTTGCTCTCCTCCTTGGCGGCGAGGATGCCGGCCTCGGCCTGCCGCTGGAGAAGCGCGGCGATCTCGGCGATGTCGAGCGCCGGATCGGCGCGTTCGGGCTGAGGTTCGGGTTCCGGTTCGGGCGGCGCCACGGACTTGACCGGCGCGGCCGGCTCCGCAACTTCGGCGACGGCGGCGCCAGCCGTGGTCTGGCGCGGCAGCGCGAGCGACGTCGTGTCGTGCGCGATCTCGAGCTCGACGAGGGCGAGCGTGCTGGCCTGATCGCCGTCCGAGCCCATCACGCGAACGCGGATGTAGTGCGGCTCGGGCGCGGATTCGGGCGGGGTATAGGTGAGCCCGTCGAGCGCCTCGGCGTCGAGCGACCAGGTGCCGTCGTAGTTGTTGCGTCCGTCCGACAGGGCGGCGCCCTGCAGCATGCCCTCGACGGTGATGAGCAGCCGCTCGTGGCGCCGGCGCAGCTTGAGCGCCTGCGTGAGATCGAGCGGAATCGGGCGCGCGGACGGCGGCGCGGCGGTGTCTCGGGTTTCGCGAACTGCCGATTTCATGTATCGCTTGGAACGCGGCTGGCGTGGATCGGTTGTCATCCCGGTCTCGGCCGCCCGCTCCCCTCAGTCCTCTCTATACAACGCGATGCCGGGAGGTCACCCGCTCGATGGCGGCCAGCACGGTCGACCGGTTGAACGGCTTGGCGAGCCCCGTGTCCGCGCCGCGTTTCTGAGCTTCGATCAGCACATCGCCTTCGTCGGTTTCGTCGTAGCCGGAGATGGCGATGATGCCGACCTCGGGGTGGTTGCGGCGGATCTCGCCGATCACGGCGAACCCGTCCTTGCCCGGCATGAAGATGTCGACGATCGCCACGTCGGCGCGGCTGTGCGCGAGCAGCGAAAGTCCCACGCGGCCGTCCGGCGCGGACTGCGCGTCGTGCCCTTCGGCGGCGAGCGTCTTGCACAGCACCGCGCCGAGCACCTCATCGTCGTCCATGACGACGATCTTGAGCGGCTTCGCGAGAATCACCGTCTGCCGTCCCTCGACCCCGGGCGCACCGGGCCGGCCCGTCCCGCACGGGAGCCTCTCGGGCGCCCAGGCAATAATGGCTTGACGATCCTTTCGCCGAAGTTAAAGAACGCGTGGAAACATGTAGTCGCAGCACAATCGAAAGAATTGTGGCGAGAAATCGGATGGCATTTCGGTGCAAATTCGCAATATAGTTTGGCTGCCTGAGCGCGCGCGCCGGCGCTTTCCACCCGCAGGCCGATCCAATAGGTTTGCACGCATCCGGTCGGGAGGGCGGCTTGCGCGACTACAGCCTGCGCACCGAGGTGTGGCTCATGGCCCACGTGCGCCGCTGCCAGGTGCGGGGCATTCCGGTGACCATCGCGCGCAAGGGCGAGGCGGGGCGCGGCACCGTCGTCCTCAAGATCAACCAGCTCGAGCACGGCTGCCGCGTGCTGTCCCAGGCGCGCGACGTGGACGGACGGCTCGGCTGGCTTGCCGCCTTCCAGGGCGCCCTCGTGCCCGAGCCCGAGGCCGACGCCTGCATCGCGCGCGCGGTGAAGCGCGATCCCGATCTCTGGGTGGTCGAGATCGAGGACCGCGAAGGGCGCCATCCGTTCGAGGGCAAGGTCCTTTAGACCGCGCGCCACCGGGGCCCGCGCTTGACACGCCGCGGTCGCGGGTGCCATCGTCGGGCCACTGGAAACGTCATCATCGTTGTTGGGAATAATAATAAAATCAAATGGTTGAAGGTCCTCCCAACGCGGCGCAATTGGAGGGGATCGACCGATGAAGAACATTCTCGACGGCGGCGAAGCGATCGTCCAGGCCTTCCGCGATCTCGACGTGGATTACGTCATGGCCTCGCCCGGCTCCGAATGGGGCGCGGTGTGGGAGGCGTTCGCGCGCCAGACGGTGAACAAGGTCAAGGGGCCGACCTATCTGTCGTGCTGGCACGAGACGCTCGCGGCGAATTTGGCCGTCGGCTACACCTGGGCGACCGGTCGCATGCAGGTCGTGATGCTGCACGCCGGTGTCGGGCTGATGCAGGGCTCGATGGGCATCCACGGCGCGCGGCTCGCCCGCGTGCCGATGGTCGTGATGTCGGGCGAGTCGCTCACCTTCGGCGATCAGGACGGGTTCGATCCCGGCGCGCAGTGGTACACGAGCCTCGCCATCCGCGGCGGGCCGCAGAACATCATGGAGCCCTACTGCAAATGGTCGAACCAGGCGACCAGCCCGGCGACGCTCTATGAGCACGTGATCCGGGCGGGCGAGCTCGCCCAGCGCGCGCCGACGGGGCCGACCTACCTCAACGTCCCGATCGAGACAATGATGCATCCGTGGGTGCCGCCCGCGAAGCTGCGCAAGGTGCCGGCGCCGCCGAGGCACCAGGTCGCCGCGTCCGACATCGAGAAGGTGGCGGAGCTCCTGATCCAGGCGAAGAACCCGGTGATCACCACCGAGGGCATCGGGCGCGACCCGGCGGGGTATCGCGCGCTCGTCGCGCTCGCCGAGACGCTCGCGATCCCGGTGGTCGAAGGCGCTGTCGCCGACTTCACGAACTTCCCGAAGGACCATCCGCTGCACCAGGGCTTTGCCATCCGCCCGTTCCTCGACAAGGCGGACGTGGTGGTGCTGGTGCGCAGCCGCGTGCCCTGGTACCCGCCGAGCAAGGGACCGAAGGACGCGACCGTCGTCGTGATCGACGAGGCGCCGTTCCACGACTACATGGTCTATCAAAGCCTGCAGGGAAATCTGTTCCTCGAGGGCGACGTGCCCTCGACGTTGACCGCGCTCTGCGAGGCGATCAAGGCCTCGGGCGTCAACGGAGCGAAGGTGAAAGGCCGGCTCGCCGAGTGGTCGGCGGCCCACGACAAGCTTCAGGAGGAGCTGCGCGCGTCGCGCGCCAAGGCGCGGAGCGGTAAGGCGATCCACCCGATCACGCTGTGCGAGGCGCTCGGCAAGACCATGCCGGACAACGCGGTGTACGTCGACGAGACCACGACGCATCGCGGCATGAACCAGCGCCACGTCGATTACAAGGGGATGCAGAGCTACTACCGCGTGCCGAGCGGGCTCGGCCAGGGGCTCGGCACCGCGCTCGGAGTCAAGCTCGCCGACCGCTCGCGGCCCGTCGTGTCGCTGATCGGCGACGGCGCGTTCCTGTACAATCCGGTGCCGCAAAGCCTCGGCCTCGCCAAGAACGCCGATCTGCCGATCCTGATCGTCGTGTACAACAACGACGGGTATGCGGCGATGCGCAACAACCAGTCCTCCTACTACCCGGACGGCACCGGCGTGCAGCACCAGATCTTCCCTGGCCACACCATCAACGGGCCCGCCTACGACGAGCTGGTGCAGCCGTTCGGCGGCGTCGGCATCAAGATCGACGATCCGGCCGAGCTCGAGGCCGGGCTCAAGAAGGGGTTGAAGGCGGTCGAGAACGGCAAGACGGCGATCGTCAACGTCACCCTCAGCCCGTAAACGGTCGCGCTCCTCATCCTTCGAGACGCGCCCCTTCGGGGCGCTCCTCATCCTTCGAGACGCGCCCCTTCGGGGCGCTCCTCAGGATGAGGGAATCAAAAAGGAACACCTCATCCTGAGGTGCCCGCGAAGCGGGCCTCGAAGGATGGGGAGCGCGCTCACCCCCGCGCATCGGCGAGAATCATGTCCGAAGCCTTCTCGGCGATCATGATCACGGGCGAGTTCGTGTTGCCGCTGGTGATGGTGGGCATCACCGAGGCGTCGACGACGCGGAGCCCGGCGAGCCCCCGCACGCGAAGCCGCTCGTCCACCACCGCCATCGCGTCCGCGCCCATGCGGCAGGTGCCGACGGGATGGAAGATCGTCGTGCCGATGGCGCCCGCGGCTTCGGCCAGCTCCGCGTCGGTCTCGTGGCCCGGGCCGGGGCGGAATTCTTCAGGATTATAAGGCCTTAGCGCCGGTTGGGACACGATCCGGCGCGTGAGCCGGATGGCGTCCGCAGCGACCTTCCGGTCGGCCGGCGTGGCGAGATAGTTCGGACGGATCGACGGCGCAGCGAACGGATCGGCGGACTTGAT
>DASWLB010000235.1:0-4223 GCA_036396315.1 Alphaproteobacteria bacterium | reverse complement strand
CGGCCTCGCGGTAAGCGCGTGCGTCCTGGATGATCTTCTCCGAATCGCCGCGAGCGCGCGGCAGGATGTCGTTGCGATAGGCCTCGGCCTCGTTTTTCAACCGCTCCTCGTCCTGACGCGCGCGCTGGACGTCGATGAAGGAGTCGATCACGGGCTGGGGCGGATCGGCTTTCTGGAGCTGAACGCGCCGGATCTCGATGCCGGCGCCGTACAAATCGAGCAGCCGCTGCAGGCCGGAGAGCGTCCGTTCCTCGAGCCGTTGGCGGCCCTCGGTGAATGCGGCCTGAATCGGATTCTGGCCGATCACCTCGCGCATCACGCTTTCGGCGGCGATCTTCACCGTCGCTTCCGGGTTGCGGATGTTGAACAGGTACTGGCCGGCGTCCTTGATGCGCCAGAACACGACGAAATCGATATCGACGATGTTCTGGTCGCCGGTCAGCATCAGGCTTTCCTCGACGATGTCGCGCGTGGCGCCGCCGCGCGCATCGCCCGCCGAGCGGAACCCGAACTCGATGCGGTTGACGGTCGTGACCTTCGGCGTGAACGCGACCTCGATGGGCGAAGGAAGATGATAGTTGAGCCCTGGCCCGACGGTGCGGTCCCATTTGCCGAACTGGAGCACAACCCCCTGCTCGTCCGCCTGTACGCGGAAGAAGCCACTCACCAGCCAAAGCGCGACGCCGGCGAGCACGAGCAGGGCGATCGAGCGCCCCGAACCCATGCCGCCCGGCAAATAGCGGCGGAACCTTTCTTGCCCCTTGCGCAGAAGGTCCTCGAAATCCGGCCCCTGCGCCGACCCGGGGCCACGTCCCCACGGACCCTGGCCGCCGCCGCCGCCCCAAGGGCCGCCACCGCCGCCTTGCTGCATCATCGGCATGTGAAGCCTTCCCTTCGCTGCAGGCGCGCCGCACGGTTGGCCGGACCGGCCGCCAACGCCGCGCTTTGCATTGATTTCCCCGGGGTCTTATATGACAGCTTGGGCGATGGCGCAACGCGACGCGGCGGCGCGCGGCCGAAATACGAGGGTCACCGGGGCATCACAATGTCGGGAGTTGGCGAGCGCGAGGTGCTGGACGCGCTGCGGTCGGTCGTCGATCCCGACCGCGGCCAGGATATCGTGTCGGCCGGCATGGTGTCGGGCGTGCGGACCCGCGACGGCAACGTGCAGTTCGTGATCGAGGTCGATGCCGAGCGCGGACGCCGCATGGAGCCGCTCGGCAAGGCGGCCGAGAAGGCCGTCGCCGCGCTGCCGGGCGTGGTTTCGGCGACGGCGATCCTCACCGCGCACTCGCCAAGGCCCGCACCCGCTGCCGAGCGACCGGCGCCCGCCCGCGCGCAACCGGCGCAGGCGGCGCCGATCCTGCCCGACGTGAGGGCGATCGTCGCGGTCGCATCGGGCAAGGGCGGCGTCGGCAAATCGACCACCGCCGTCAACCTCGCCCTCGCGCTCGCCGCGTCGGGGCTCCGCGTCGGCATCCTCGATGCCGACATCTACGGCCCGTCGCTGCCGATGCTGATGGGCATCTCGGAGCGCCCGAAATCGCACGACGGCAAGAAGCTCGAGCCGATCGAGAAGTACGGGCTCGCCTGCATGTCGATCGGCTTCCTCGTGCCGGCCGACACGCCGACGATCTGGCGCGGACCGATGGTGATGGGCGCGCTGCAGCAGCTCATGGCCGAGGTGAACTGGGGCGCGCGCGACATCCTGATCGTCGACATGCCGCCCGGCACCGGCGATGCGCAGCTCACCATGGCGCAGCGCGTGCCGCTCGCCGGCGCGGTGATCGTCTCGACGCCGCAGGATCTCGCGCTGATCGACGCGCGCAAGGGGCTCAACATGTTCCGCAAGGTGGACGTGCCGGTGCTCGGGCTGATCGAGAACATGAGCTATTTCGTCTGCCCGCACTGCGGCGGAAGGTCCGACATCTTCACCCACGGCGGCGCGCGGCGCGCGGCCGCCGAGATGGGCATCCCGTTCCTCGGCGAGATTCCGCTCGACATGGCGATCCGCGAAGGGTCCGACGCGGGCCGCCCGATCGTCGTCGCCGACCCCCAGGGGCCGCACGCGGCCTCCTACCGCTCGATCGCCGACGCGGTGTGGGCGGCGACCGGCGGCGGGTCCGGCGCGCGGCGCGCCCCGCCGCGCATCGTGGTACGCTAAGCGCCGCATGGCCGAGCCCAAGCTCCCGTTCCGCCGCGACATGGCGTTCGCCTACGACGAGCCCGAGCGCGTCTCGCCGCTGGTCCGCCGCGTCGTCGCTCGCAACCCGACGCCGTTCACCCTTTATGGCACGAACAGCTACATCGTCGGCGACGGCGCGGTCGCGGTGATCGATCCGGGCCCGCCGCTCGCGGCGCACGTCGAGGCGCTCGCGCGGGCCCTCGCCGGCGAGACCGTGACCCACATCCTGGTCACCCACACCCACATGGACCATTCGCCGGCCGCCGCCCTGCTCAAAGCGCGCACCGGCGGCGCCGTGGTCGGCGCGCGCCACCGCCCGCTGCCGCCCGGCACGCCGTCCGAAGCGATTCAGCCCGACTTCGCGCCGGACATCGTGGTGACGGACGGGGCGACCGTCGCGGGCGACGGCTGGACGCTCACCGCGGTCGCCACACCCGGCCACATGTCGAACCACCATTGCTACGCGCTCGAGGGCGAGAACGCCCTGTTCTCGGGCGATCACGTGATGGGGTGGAACACCACCGTCGTGTCGCCGCCCGACGGCAACATGGCGGAATATCTGGCGAGCCTCGAGCGCTGCCTCGCGCGCGACGATGCGCGCTACTGGCCGGGACATGGGCCCGCCATCGACGAGCCGCGCGCCTATGTCCGCGCGCTGCTCGCCCACCGCCGGATGCGCGAGACCGAGATCGCCGGTTGCCTTGCCCGCGGCGTCGCGACCATCCCCGCCATGGTCGCCGCGATGTACAAGCACCTGCCGGAGAACATGCATCGCGCCGCGGCGCGTTCCGTGCTCGCCCATCTCGAGCACATGGTGGCGACCGGCCGCGCCGCCTGCGACGGCCCGCCTCGCCCCGATTCGGAATACCGCCTGTCATGAGCCGCAAGGCGAAGCGCGCGGCAGGCGCGGCGGGCGGCGCCGGCGCGCCCGCCCTGCGGCCCGAGCTCGCCGAGGCGATCCGCCGCCACCAGGCGGGCGACCTCGCCGCCGCCGAGCGCGGCTACCGCGCGGCGCTCAAGGCGGCGCCGAACGACGCCAACGCCAACCATTTCCTGGCGATCCTCTATTACCAGGCGGGCCGCGCCGAGGAAGCCGTCGGCCATTTCCGCCGCGCGCTCGCGACCGCGCCGGGCGCCTTCCAGACCTGGCACGATCTCGGCATCGCCCTGCAGTCGCTCGGACGCGACGACGAGGCGGTCGCGGCTTACGAGAAGGTGCTGGCGCTCCGCCCCGGCCACGCCGAGACGCTCGGCCATTTCGCGCGCCTGCACGAGGAGCGCAACCGGCTGGACGAGGCGCGCGCGGCGGTGGCGCGCGGGCTCGCCGCCGCCCATGACGATCCGGTCATCAACCTGATCGCGGCGCGCCTCGAGCGGCGCGACGGCAAGCCCGAAGCGGCGCGCGAGAGGCTTACCCGCATCGCATCGAACCGCGCGCCCGAGCCGGTGCGCGAGAAGATCGAATACGAGCTCGGCCGGCTGTGCGACCTCACCGGCGCCTACGAAGCGGCGCTCGACCATTTCGCCGAGGCGAACCGGCTCGCCGCGCGCAAGGCCTCGGCGCGGCTTGCCGACAAGAACCGCTACCTCGCGCTCATCGAGGCGCTGCGCGCGCGCTTCACGCCGGAATGGATCGCGGGATGGACGGCGCCGCCGCCGCCGCTCGCAGTGCGCGCGACGCCGGTGTTCCAGGTCGGGTTCCCACGCTCGGGCACGACGCTTCTCGACCAGATCCTGAACTCTCATCCGGGGATCCGCACGGTCGAGGAGCGCCCGGCCGTCGATGCGCTGGTGCGCGCCGTCGCCGCGCTGCCGGGCGGCTTCCCGGATGCGCTCGCGACACTGACGCCCGACCAGTTCGCCGCGGTGCGCAACGCCTACTTCGCGGTGCTCGACCGCTACGCGCCGCCGGGCGAGGGCCTCGTCGTCGACAAGCTGCCGCTCAACCTTGTGCAGGCCGGGCCGATCCTCCGCATCTTCCCCGAAGCGCGGTTCGTGCTTTCGCTGCGCCACCCGTGCGACGTGTGCCTGTCCTGCT
>DASWLB010000234.1:0-3651 GCA_036396315.1 Alphaproteobacteria bacterium | reverse complement strand
CCCTCGAGCAGCATGGTGGCGAGCGGGTTCTGCAGGCTGCGCTGGATCACCCGCTTCAGCGGCCGCGCGCCATAGACCGGGTCGTAGCCCGCATCGGCGAGCCAGGCCTTGGCCGCGTCGTCGATCTCGAGCGCGATGTGGCGGTCGGCCAGCATCTTCTCGAGCCGCTTGAGCTGGATCTCGACGATCCCCTTCATGTTCTCGCGCGTCAGGCGGTGGAACAGGATGATCTCGTCGAGCCGGTTGAGGAACTCCGGCCGGAAGGCGCCGCGCACGATCCGCATTACCTCGTCGCGCGCCTTGGCCGTGTCTTCCGGCCGCGGCAGGGCCGCGAGGACGTCCGAGCCCAGGTTCGAGGTGAGGACGATCAAGGTGTTGCGGAAATCGACCGTGCGCCCCTGCCCGTCGGTGAGCCGCCCGTCGTCGAGCACCTGCAGCAGCACGTTGAACACGTCGGGGTGCGCCTTCTCGACCTCGTCGAACAGGATCACCTGGTAGGGCCGGCGGCGCACGGCCTCGGTGAGCGCGCCGCCCTCCTCGTAGCCGACATAGCCCGGCGGTGCGCCGATCAGCCGCGCGACGGCGTGCTTTTCCATGTACTCCGACATGTCGATGCGGATCATCGCGTTGTCGTCGTCGAACAGGAACCCGGCGAGCGCGCGGGTCAGCTCGGTCTTGCCGACGCCGGTGGGGCCTAAGAACAGGAACGAGCCGATCGGCCGGTTGGGATCCTGCAGCCCGGCGCGCGCGCGGCGCACGGCGTTCGCCACCGCGACCACCGCCTCGGACTGGCCGACGACGCGGGCGCCGATCGCGTCTTCCATGCGGAGCAGCTTGTCGCGCTCGCCCTCGAGCATCTTGTCGACCGGAATTCCGGTCGAGCGCGAGACGACCGACGCGATGTCCTCCGCCGTCACCTCTTCGCGCAGCATGTGCGCACCGCCCGCCGATTCGGCCGACTTCAGCTTGTTCTCGAGCTCCGGGATCACGCCATAGGCGAGCTCGCCTGCGCGCGCGAGGTTGCCCTTGCGCTGGGCCTCCGTCAGCTCCTGGCGCGCCCGGTCGAGCTGCTCCTTGAGCTGGGCCGCGCCGGCGAGCTTCTCCTTCTCCGCCTTCCACGCCGCGGTGAGCGCGGCCGACTCGCCTTCGATGTCGGCCAGCTCCTTCGAGAGCTTGTGCAGCCGGTCGCGCGAGGCCGGATCGGATTCCTTCTTCAGCGCCTCCTGCTCGATCTTGAGCTGGATGATGCGCCGGTCGAGCTCGTCGATCTCCTCGGGCTTCGAATCGACCTCCATGCGCAGCCGGCTCGCCGCCTCGTCCATCAGGTCGATCGCCTTGTCGGGCAGGAACCGGTCGGTGATGTAGCGGTTTGACAGGGTCGCCGCCGCGACGATCGCGCCGTCGGTGATGCGCACGCCGTGGTGCAGCTCGTACTTCTCCTTGAGGCCGCGCAGGATCGAGATCGAGTCCTCGACCGTCGGCTCGGACACGAACACCGCCTGGAACCGGCGGGCGAGCGCCGCGTCCTTCTCGATGCGCTTGCGATACTCGTCCAAGGTGGTGGCGCCGATGCAGTGCAGCTCGCCGCGCGCGAGCGCGGGCTTCAGCATGTTGGAGGCGTCCATCGCGCCCTCGGCGGCGCCCGCGCCGACCAGCGTGTGCAACTCGTCGATGAACAGGACGACCTCGCCCTCCGAGGCGGTGATCTCCTGCAAGACCGACTTGAGCCTCTCCTCGAACTCGCCGCGGAACTTGGAGCCGGCGATCAGCGCGCCGAGATCGAGCGCGAGGAGCCTTCGGTTCTTGAGGCCCTCCGGCACGTCGCCGTTGACGATGCGCAGCGCGAGACCTTCGACGATCGCCGTCTTGCCGACGCCCGGCTCGCCGATCAGGACCGGGTTGTTCTTGGTGCGGCGCGACAGGACCTGGATGGTGCGGCGAATCTCCTCGTCCCGCCCGATGACGGGATCGAGCTTGCCTTCGCGCGCCATGGCGGTGAGGTCGCGCGTGTACTTCTTGAGCGCCTCGTAAGAGTCCTCGGCGGACGCGCTGTCGGCCTTGCGGCCCTTGCGCACCTCGTTGATCGCCGCGTTCAGCCCCTGCGGCGTGACGCCGGCATCGGCGAGCGCGCGGGCGGATGCCGTGCCCTTGGCGAGGGCAAGCGCGAGCAGCAGTCGCTCGGCGGTGACGTACGAATCGCCCGCCTTCTCGGCGATCTGCTCGGCCGAATCGAACAGCCGCGCCGTCTCTGGCGCGAGGTAGATCTGACCCGACCCGCCCTCGACCTTGGGCAGCTTGGCCAGCGCCGCGTCGGTCGCGGCGAGAGCCCGCTGCGGATCGCCTCCGGCCGCGCGGATCAGATTGGCGGCGAGCCCCTCCTTGTCCTCGATCAGGACCTTGAGGATGTGCTCGGGCGAAAGCTGCTGGTGCTTGGACCGTAGCGCGAGGGTCTGGGCGGACTGGAAAAACCCTTTGACGCGCTCGGTATAGTTTTCGAATTCCATCGGCGTGCAACTCCCCTACGAGACATTGCGTCCACGGGCCCCCGCCAGGCGGCAGGCCGAACCTCGATGCGTGGCCCCGAAACCGGCGGCCAGACCGATATATGGCGCGCAATGGCGGGCCTGCAAGGCCGCAAACCCAGCGAAATCAACACGGACGGGGCGCCCGCCGCGGCATGATGGCTCAGGACGGCCGCGCCGGAGCGGCGCGCCGTCGGGTCTCCGCCGGCATCGCCGGCGCGGAGGTTGGTCAGGCGGAGGGCGTCGCCCCGCCGTTCGAGCGCGGGGGATTCGGATCGGAGGCCGTGTAGCCGTCCTCGTCCTCGTCGTCCTCGGGAAGGATCGGATCTGCGACCGCCGGAAGCTCGGGCTGCGGCCCCATGCCGGGGTAGCCCGGCCGCCCGCCATTGCCGCCGTTGAACCCTTGCCCCTGGTTGTGGCCCTGCTGCGCCTGGGCCTGGGCCTGCGCCTGGGCGCTCAGCACGCGGTAGTAGTGCTCGGCGTGCTGAAAGTAGTTCTCGGCGGTGACGCGGTCACCCGCCGAGCTCGCGTCGCGCGCGAGCGCGAGATAGCGCTCCAACACCTGATGGGCATTGCCCCGGATCTTCACTTCGGGGCCGCTGCTCTCGTAAGTCTGATTGCGGGGAGGGCCCCCGTGCCGCCGTGGGTTTCCTCGGCCTCGTTGACGTTTAGGGTTTGGACCCTGTCTCATGGCAATATTGACTCTCGGTAGTTGATGAGGAAGTACCCGATCGGCGCAAATCGGGCATATGCGACCACCGGCCTGGTCTTCGCGGAGTGGCTGTCGAGCAGCAATGTCCGGTGGTCGTTACGGGGCTTGTGATCCTTGGATCTTCGAGGCCCGGTAACTCGCCGTGTCAAAACGTAGTCGCGAATCGGCAGTTTTCCAAACATTTTTTTACAATGTGTTAACGGCGCGGGCGACGAGGATCAGGCACCGTTCGCGGCCCGCGAGGTCGCGTTTGGCATCCGCGCAAACGAGACCTGCGGATTCCGCAAGCCCGGCAACCGCGGCGCGCTGCCCCGCGCCGATTTCGATCGCCGCGAATCCCGCCGGCGCGAGCAGCCGCGCGATGTCGGGCAACAGCGCGCGATAGGCGTCGAGCCCGTCCGGCCCGCCGTCGAGCGC
>DASWLB010000233.1:0-2563 GCA_036396315.1 Alphaproteobacteria bacterium | reverse complement strand
TCGTCGGTCTCGCACGACTTCCGAACGCCGCTGACCACCATCATCGGCGCCGCATCGAGCCTGCGCGACCGGGCCGCCGCGTTCACGCCGGCTGGGCGCCGCGATCTGCTCACGACCATCCAGGAATCGGGCGAAAGGCTGCACCGCTACGTCGTCAACCTCCTCAACACCAGCCGGATCGAGGCCGGCGCGTTGCCGCTCAACCGCGACTGGGTGGATATCGGCGAGCCGGTTTCGACCGCCCTCAACCACCTCGCACCGGCTTCGGCACGCGGCCGCATCGTGCTCGACTTGCCGCGCGAACTGCCGATGATCGAGGTTGATTTCGTGCTGATGGAGCAGGTGATCCTCAACCTGCTCGATAACGCCGTGAAGTATTCGCCCGCGGGCACGCCGATCCGCGTCTCGGCGCGCGACGAGCCCGACCGCCTCGTGCTCGAGGTGACCAATGCCGTGACGGCACCGCCGCTCGACCTCGACCGCGTCTTCGAGCGTTTCTACCGCCAGGATGCGCGCATCGGCGCGGAAGGCACCGGCCTCGGACTCTCGATCTGCAAAGGCTTCGTCGAAGTCATGGGCGGGACAATCGCCGCGCGCGGCTCGGCGTCGTCCGTTACCATCTCGGTCACGTTTCCCGTGACTGCGACCGCGCGCCGTTTCGCCGCCGAACTCGCCGATGAGTGAGCTTCAGGGCCGCATCCTGGTCGTCGAGGACGACGCGCAGCTCAGGCGCTTCCTGCGCACGAGCCTCGATGCGCACGGCTACGAGGCGGTCGAGGCCGAGAACGGGCGCCGCGCCCTCGCGCTGATGACGACGGAACGGCTGGACGCGGTGCTGCTCGATCTCGGCCTGCCCGACCTCGACGGTGTCGAGGTCGTGCGGCAGGTTCGACAATGGTCGCAAATCCCGATCATCGTCGTTTCGAGCCGGACGGGCGAGGACGACAAGATCGCCGCCCTGGACCAGGGCGCCGACGACTACGTGACTAAGCCGTTCTCGATGGCCGAGCTTCTCGCGCGCATCCGCGCCGCGATCCGCCACGGGCTCAAGCGCGAGGGCGTCGAGCCGATCTGGCGCTCGGGCCCGCTCGAGGTCGATCTCGCGCGCCGCGTCGTCAAGCTCGGCGACTCGCCGGTCCGGCTGTCGCGCAAGGAATACGAGCTCCTGCGCTACTTCGTCGTGCACGCCGACAAGCTCGTCACCCACGAGCCGGTGCTGAAGGAGATTTGGGGCCCGGCCCAGGCGCACGAGACGCAGTATCTCCGGGTGTTCGTCGGCCGGCTGCGCCAGAAGATCGAGCCCGACCCGGCCCAGCCGACGCTGCTCGTCACCGAGCCCGGCGTCGGCTACCGGCTGCGCACGCTGGCGCGCGGCTGACGGGCGGCCTTTACGTCTCCCAGCGGATGGTGCCGACGAGCCGCTCCACGGCCTCGCGGTCGCGCTCGAAGAAGTGGAGACGTATGGCGCTGAATTGCGCGAGGTAAAGGCGCTTGCTCCGCACGATGCCGACGGCGAACCCTTCCCATTCGAGCCCGCCCTCGGTGACGAACGAGAAGTCGAAGCGGAATCCGTCGTCCGGACCGAACTTGGCCGGCCGCAGGTTGCGCGTGCGGAATTCGTGGGCGCCCGCCTGGCTGTAGCTTGCCGCGACGAACTCGGCGATTTCGATGGGCGTCATGGTGTCGCGAAAGGCCGGCGCCTCCTTTGCCGGTTCCGCGAAACCCCGCGTCGGGAACAACCTGTCTCCGCTATCGAGGCCGGCGACGAAGCGCAGCTCCTGAAGCCCGGGGCCGTCCAAGGTCCAGCTTTCGACGCGGCCGTGGATCGAGCGATTCCAGGAGGTTTGCGGCACGACCGAGAACGCGTTCACCACCCGGGTGCGCTCCGGCGATACGAGCTTGTAGCCCTCGACGCAGCCCGCAAGCAGGGCTGCGGCGAACGCGAGGATCAGGAACCGCGCCATTGCCGCCCTCAACTGGTCGGTTGCGCCATCATCATGCGGATCATCTCGCGATCCGTTGCGTCCGGGCGAAGCTCGAGATAACGCGCGAACGCGGAGACGGCCTTCGCGCGGTCGCCCTGGCGCAAGCGGACAAGCCCGGCCGAGCGGTACAGCTCCGCCGGCGCTCCGCCCGAAGCCTCCGCAGCCTCATAGGCCGCGAGGGCTTTCGCGTCGTCGCCCTCCTTGCCCCGCAGCCGGTACATCTCGCCCTCGGAATAGCGCACCTCTCCGGTCCGGAACCCATCGGCGGCGAGCATGCCGAGCAGCGATTCGAGACGCGCGTACCGGCGATGCTGCAGCTCGTCGATCAGGAAGCCGAGCCGGTGCGGGCCGATCGCCGCCTCGTGCTCCGCGCGCCCGAGGCGTGGCTCCGCGACCGTGGGCAGCAGAGATTCGGCCAAAGCCGCGAGCGTCTCCAGGCGCTCCTCGCGCTCCGGATGGGTGGCGAAGAAGATGGCGCGATCCTTGGACTCCTCGTCATTCTTGACCTCCGCGATCAGGTTCGCCCACACCTTCGCCGCCTCGCGCGGGTCGTAACCGGCGCGTGCCATGATGCGAAT
>DASWLB010000232.1:0-6559 GCA_036396315.1 Alphaproteobacteria bacterium | reverse complement strand
GCCTGGGAGTCGCAGGGAATGCACGAGCTTGCCGGCCTCGCCGGCGCGCGCGAGGTGCTGGCGGCGCCCGCGGACGAATTCGGCGGCAAGAGATCGCGCCGGTGACGGCGACGCAGGTGCCCACCTTCGCCGACGTGGCGGATGCCGCCGCGCGGCTCGCGGGCAAGGCGGTCCGCACGCCGTTGTTGCGCTCGGCCGCGCTGGATTCGCGCACGGGCGGGACGGTGCTGCTCAAGTCGGAGCTGTCCCAGCATACAGGCTCGTTCAAGTATCGCGGCGCGATGAACCGCATCTCGCGGCTCGACGATGCCGCCCGGAAGGCGGGCGTCGTCGCCTACTCATCGGGCAACCACGCCCAGGCGGTCGCCGCGGTCGCGCACGCGCTCGGCACCCCGGCGGTCATCGTCATGCCGAGCGACGCGCCCGCGGTGAAGATCGCCCGCACCCGCGCCCACGGCGCCGAAATCGTGCTCTACGACCGCGCTACCGAAAACCGCGAGGAGATCGCAGGCCGCATCGCCGCCGCGCGCGGCGCGGCCTTGGTGCCGCCGTTCGACGACCCGTACATCATCGCCGGCCAGGGCACGGTCGGACTCGAAATCGCCGAAGATGCTCGGGCGCTCGGGTTAGCGCCCGACGCGGTGCTCGTGCCGTGCAGCGGCGGCGGGCTGGTCGCCGGCATCGCGCTCGCCGTGACCCATTACTTTCCGTCCGTCGCGGTTTACGCGGTCGAGCCCGCCGGGTTCGACGATACGCGGCGCTCGCTCGCCGCAGGAACGCGCCTCGCCAACCAGTCCGGCCCGCCTTCGATCTGCGATGCGCTGCTCGTTGCCACGCCGGGCGCCATCACCTTCGCGATCAACGCCCGCCTGCTCGCCGGCGGGATCGCCGTCGCGGACGAGGACGTGCTTCGCGCCATGGCGTTCGCCCACCGCGAGCTTGGCCTTGCCGTCGAGCCGGGCGGCGCCGTAGCGCTCGCGGCGGTCCTCGCCGGGCAGTTCGATGCGCGCGGGCGCACCGTGGTGGCCGTCTTGTCGGGCGGCAACGTCGACGAGGCGATGATGGGCCGCGCGCTCGCCGCGGCGGCCGTATAGGCGCTAAAGCGATTTCAAAGTGTGCGGCTACAAAAATGCCCGTTCGTGCTGAGTGCCGCGCGCTTGCGCGCGGCGTATCGAAGCACGAACGCGGCCGTTCGCCCTTCGATACGTTCGCTTCGCGAACACTCAGGACGAACGGCCTATTGATTCTGGTCTGACTGAAACCGCGCTAACGACGGCGCGACGAATCCAACGTCGTCGCCTCGCCGACCACAAGGTTGATCTTGGGCTCGGGCAATGCCGGCGGCTTGTCCATGCGCCGGCAATGGCCCTCGACGTAGGCCCCGGGCTCGATCGTGAGCTGTTCGTGCAGGATGTCGCCGGTCACGCGGGACGACCGCGCGAGCGTGATCTTCGGCACGCGCACCGGCCCCGTGACGGTGCCGCGGATGAGCGCGCTCTCGGCCGTCACCGCGCCGTTGACGACGCCGGTCGCGCCGACGGTGAGGGCGATGGCCTTGACGTCGCCGTCGATCACCCCATCCACCTGGAGATCCCCCGCGCTGATCACGTCGCCCTTCACCTTGGCGTCGGCGCTGACGATCGACGGCGGAGCGGCGCCCGCGCCCTTCTTTCTATCCTTTGAAAACATCGCGTCCTGCCTTGAAGAATTTGAACGGATCGAGCGGCTTGCCGTCGAGTAGGACCTCGTAGTGCACGTGCGTGCCGGTGCTGCGCCCGGTGGAGCCGAGCCGGCCGATCTCGTGCCGGTAGCGTACCTTCTGACCCTTTTTCACCAGGGTCCGCGACAGGTGCGCGTAGACGGTCGTGACGCCCAACCCGTGGTCGATCTTGACCATGCGCCCATAGCGGCCGTTCAGCCCGGCGAACACGACGGTGCCGGGCGCGGTCGCGTGGATCGGCGAGCCGTGCGGCCCGGCGAGGTCGATGCCTTCGTGCATCGCCGAGCGGCCGTTGATCGGGTCGCGGCGTTTGCCGTACCGGCTCGCGACGTAATACTGATCCACCGGCGCGATCAGCGGCAGGGTGCGCAGCACCTTCTGCAGCGCGTGCCAGCGGTCCATATGTCCGTCGAGGCGCGCGATGGTGGCGACGAACGCGTCGCCGGCATCGGCAGTCGCCGTCTCGGCCGTCGCCGCGACGAACGGTCCGCCCTGTCCCAGCCCGCCGCCGCCGCTGCGCTCGAGCAGCTGGTCCACATCGACGCCGATCTGGCCGATGGCGCGCTGCACGCGGTCGATGTCGGAGACGGTGCGCTCGGTGACGCGGTCGAGCAGGCCCTCCTGCGAGGCCTGGAGGTTCGCCATTCGGCCCTCGAGCGTGTCGATTTGCTCGGCCAGCCGCTCGCGCTCCATCTCGACTTCGGTGCGCTCGCGCAGCGCCGCGAACAGCTTGGATTCGGTGGCGCGCACCTCGCCCATCAGCCCGGTGTTGCGGCGCTCGAGGCGCTGGAGGCGATCGTTCATCCGCGCGAGCGCGTCGGCGCGGCGCGATCTCGCGTGGTCTTGCGCGGCTTCCGAGGTCTGCAGCCGCGACTGGAGTCCTTCGACTTCGCCCTTGAGGCCGGCGTTCTGATCGAGAATCCCGATGAGCTCGGCGTGGTTCTCCTCGAGCCTCTGGGTGATGGCGGCGAACCGGACGCGCGACTCGGTCAGCTCGACGACCAGCCGGTCGTAGGCCGCCTGGCGCGATGCGATCTCACGTTCCTTATGGGCGATCGCGAGCTGCTGATCGACGTAGAGCACGGACCGCCACGAGAACCAGCCGGTCCCCGCCAGCGCGACGAGGATCACGCCGGCCTGGACGACGCGCGACAGCCGGATGTAGCGGAGCTTGCCGTCCGATCGAACGATGATTTCGCGTTCGGCGAACAAGCTTCGCGCCGCCCCGCGCAGGACGGCCATGAATACGTGTTCGCCCTCGCGCCGGATCATCGCGGGCGCGTCCCGAGCGTCTCGACGGCCGGTGCCGCTAGGCGGCGCGGACGGCGTGACCGGCGGTCTCCCATCGGCCGATCCCCCAATTCGCTGCGCCCTCCGGCTTCGGACTCGGGCCCTGGCCGGGAGCGTTCTCCTCCTGCCCGTTACCGTATCTGCCGAAGGTTAACGATTCAACGCACAAATCCCGATTCGTGGCGAAGAAATCGGCCGGATTTGGCGGATTTTGACGGTGAATTCGCGGGGGATTCGCGCGCCGGCGAGTCGGCTGCGCGCGGCCGGCAACGCTGCGGCCAAATACCGCTTTATCGGCCGGAATCGATTGATCTAAAGTACGCGACTTCGGGCGGCGGGCCGCCCGCACCATGCCCCTTGTCGCGGGGCGATAAGAATCACGAGGGCGCGAAGGAGAACCAGCATGCCAGACCTGTTCGTTGGCAAGGAGTCGGAGTTCGGCGAGAGGGACCGCAAGATCATCGCCCAGGGCGACATCGAGATCGGGGTATTCCGCGTCGAGGGCAAGTTCTACGCCTACGAGAACAACTGCGCGCACCAGGGCGGCCCGGTGTGCCAGGGCAAGATCCTCGCCAAGGTCGAGGAGGTGCTGGCCGCCGACAAGACCAGCCAGGGGCTCAAGTTTTCCGACGAGAACATCCACATCATCTGCCCGTGGCACGGCTACGAATACAACATCAAGACGGGACGTCACCCGGGCGACAAGAACGTCCGCCTGAAGCCCTACCAGGTGAAGGTGCAGAACGGTGACGTCTATGTCGTCGTCTAGGACCAAGACGAAGACGAAGGCGAAACCGAAACTCAAGCCGGCCGCCGCGGCGCCGGTCGATATCGACGCGGCGGCGTCGGCGGCGCTCGCCGCCGCGGAGCAGGCGTTGCGCGACGGCACGACGGCGAACATTTCCGACGAGACCGTGCAGCGGCTGCTCACCGCCGGCGCCCGCCTGTACTCGACCAAGTCGGAGCTCGAGGATCGCTGGTTCTCGCCGTTCGTCTCCGCCGAGTCGGTGACGGCGACCGACGTGGTGATGAACGTGTGCGAGATGCTGCGCGCCGCCGACCTCAACATCTTCGACCTCGCGATGTGGTTCCGCCGGCCGCGTCCCGGCATGGACCGCTAGGGCTTACCGCAGATCGTCGAGCACGAAGCGGTCCGGCCGGTCGTAGGCCGGCGCGTCGGGCGCGTGCATCGCGACGCCGTATAGCTCGGCGCGATAGCCGCGATCGAGCAGCGCGCGGTAGGCGCCGCGCCGCGCGGTGCTGACCCCGGCCGTCACGCGGTCCGCGCCGCGTTCGCGCGCGAACGCCTCGCAGGCCGCAACGAGGCGCGCGAACCCCGCCGCATCGCCCGGCCGGACGGCGGCGAACTTGACGTAGAGCGAGTTCGCGCGCGCCTCCGACCCGTCGCCGCAATGGCACACGGCGAAGCCGCGCACCCGTCCCCGTTCCCGGAGCACCAGCGTGTCGCCGATCTGTTGGCGCCGGAGCCCCTCGATCTCGCGCGTCGGATCGAGCCCGCGATACACCGCCCCCGCGACGCGCCGGCAGCCGTCGAGCGCCGATTTGCGCGCCCGCGCGCCCATCGCGCTTACGGGTTCGGCGGAAACGGTCCCGGTGGGCTCCGCGACCGACCGGCCCATCACCGCGATGAGCGCGCCCGGCCAGAACCCGTGTTGCTGATAAAGCCGGACGTGGCCGCCGCTTTGGGGGTGGGTGAACAAGGCTGCATGGCCGAAGCCCCGTCGCGCGATCATGCGTGTGGCCGCGTTCAACAGCGCGCCGGCGATGCCCTCTCCCCACCGGTCCGGCACGACGGCAACCGGACCGAGCACCGCCAACCGGCCCCAATCCATCACGATGGCGCAGCCCAGGATCTCCCCGCCAGCGTCGGCGACAAGACCGCACCGGAGATCGGTCGCGAAGCGCGTGTGGATGACGCGGGATTCGGGCCGGAAATTTTTCGGGTCGGCGCCGAAGAACTTGGCGAACGCGGCGCGATGCACCGCGTCGGCCGCATCGAGATCGCCGTCCGTCATCGTGCGGTAGACGATGCCGCCCTGGTCCGGCGCCGCTTGCGCGGGCGCGCGTTGGTCCCTAAGAGTGGCGCGCCGCACGGGAGTCCGCATGTCCGAATCCGAAGACCAGGTGATCGAGCGGTTGAAGCGCCGTTTCCGCAGCGCGCAGATGCGCTTCATGGGCGTCGTGCCCAGGCGCATCGACGGCGAATGGGTCGAGGTCGAGGTGCCGTGGCGCGACGAATTCATGGGTGCGCCCAACACCACCCAGGGCGGGGTGATCGCGACACTTGTGGACATCGCGTGCGAGCATGCGCTCGCCTGGAAGACGGGCGAGCCCGCGCCGACCGTCAACCTTCGCATCGACTACCACAAGCCGTGCCGGCCGGGGCTCATCGCCGCGCGCGGGCGCGTCGTCAATCTCGGGCGCACCGTGGCGACGGTCGAGGCGCGCATCTTCGACGAAGACGGCGAGCTGGTCGCCTCGGGCCGCGGCACGTTCTTCACCTTGCGCCCGAACCAAGCAACGACACGTTGATTCCCCTCACCCTGTCCCTCTCCCGCTGGGAGAGGGGACCCTGAACTTTCGCCGTGCGTCCCCTCTCCCCTTGGGAGAGGGACAGGGTGAGGGGAATCATCGGGATGCCAAGACACGCAGAATCTCCCGCAACACGCCATCCATGTTCGAACGGACCTCCTCGTTCCAAACTCGAACCACGTGAACGCCACGAGCTTCGAGCCAACCCGTTCGCCGGGCATCCGCCTCTACCTGTTCGGCGTGCTGGACGCCGTCCACCTCGACGACGAGTTTCGCCGACTCGCAGTAGAAGTCGGCGATGTACGGACCGATCGGATGCTGGCGGCGGAACTTGTGTCCGCCGAGCCGACGATCCCGCAGCCTCTGCCACAGCGCGCGCTCGGCCTCCGTCATCTTGTGGCGGAGTCGACGCGCCGGTTCGGCCGATGCCACGAGATCGGTTCCCCTCACCCTGTCCCTCTCCCGGTGGGAGAGGGGACGCGTTCCACCGACCGCAGCTCCCTTTCCTTCACCTCGCGCCGCAGCACCTTGCCGACCGGCGAGCGCGGCAGGTCGGGATAGAACGCGATCCGCTTCGGCGCCTTGACCGAGCCGAGCTCGGATTTGGCGAAGGCGATGATGTCGTCCGCGCTCGCCCGGGCGCCCGCGCGCAGCTGGATCGCCGCGTTCACCGCCTCGCCCCACTTGTCGTTGGGCAGGCCGAACACGACGCATTCGTGCACCGCCGGATGGCGCGTGAGCGCCGCCTCGACGTCCGACGGGTAGACGTTGAACCCGCCGGTGATGATCACGTCGCGCAGCCGGTCCTTGAGGAACAGGTAGCCGCGCTCGTCGATCACGCCGCCGTCGCCGGTGTGCAGCCACCCGTCGACCAGGGTCGCGGCGGTCGCCTCGGGCATGTCGAGATAGCCGGTCATCACCAGGTCGCCCGCGACCACGATCTCGCCCTCCGCGCCCGGCGGCACGAGGCGCCCCGCCTTGTCCATGACGCCGAGC
>DASWLB010000231.1:0-7145 GCA_036396315.1 Alphaproteobacteria bacterium | reverse complement strand
ACGAACCCGTCCTCGATCTTGCGCAGCTCGGCGATGTCGTGCGCCCCGAGATTCTCGGTCGGGCTCTGCGGCCCGATCAGCCGCTCGCGCGCGTCCTTGAGCGCCTGCGGTCGCAGCAGGCTGCCGACATGGTCGACGTGGGGAAGGGTCATGGCCGTTCTCCCGCTCCGTTCACCGCCACAATAAACCCGGCGGCGGCCGCGGCAAACGGCCGGGCTGACCGGACGGCACGCCCACCTCTTCACGCCGCTCCGACGCCCAGGTGCCTTGCTTGCGCCGCCTCGTCGGCGCGCAGCCGGTCGCTCGCGCCCTGGTACACGATCCGGCCGCGGTCGAGCACGATCGCCTCGTCCGCGAAGGAGAGCGCGAGGTCGACCTTCTGCTCGACCAGCACGATGGTGAGCCCGCCCGCGTCGCGGATGCGGGCGAGCGCGTCGAACAGGGTCTCGACCACGATCGGCGCGAGGCCTTCCATCGGCTCGTCCAGCAGCAGCACGCGCGGCGCGCCGACCAGTGCCCGCCCGATCGCGAGCATCTGCTGCTCGCCGCCCGACAGGCGGTTGCCGGTGTTGCGGCGGCGCTCGGCAAGCGCCGGGAACAGGGCGAACACGTCGCCCGAAGTGAAGCCGCCCGGCCGCGCCGCGACGGCGAGGTTCTCCTCGGCCGTGAGCGAGGGGAAGATCTCGCGCTCCTGCGGCACGTAGCCCAGGCCGGCGCGGACGCGGACATGGGTCGGCAATCGCTCGACCGGCCGGTCGCCGAGCCGGATCGTTCCCTCGTGGCGGTTGGTGTAGCCCATCAAGGTCGCGAGCAAGGTCGTCTTGCCGACGCCGTTGCGGCCGAGCACCGCAAGCGTGCCGCCCGCCGGCACGGCGAACGAGACGCCATCCAGCACGACCGTCGCGCCGTAGCCGGCGACGAGCCCCTCGACCGCGAGCGCAAGACTCAATGCTTGCCCCTCCCGAGATAGACCGCGCGCACCTCGGGGTCAGCGGCGATTTCGGACGGCACGCCGCGCCGCAGCACCCTGCCCTGCACCATGACGACGATCTCGCGCGCGAAGCGGAACACGAGATCCATGTCGTGCTCGGTGATCAGGATGGCGATGTCGGACGGCAGGCGGTCGAGCACGTCGTGGATGACGTGCGCCTCGGAAGCGGGCACGCCGGCGCCGGGCTCGTCGAGCAGCAGCACGCGCGGGCGGAGCGCCACGGCGATGGCGATTTCGAGCAGGCGCTGTTCGCCGTACGGCAGCTGGCGCGCCGCGCGGTCCCCCACCTGGGCGATGCCGAAGTCGCGGAGATGTTGGTCCGCCTCCTCGAGGCAGGCGCGCCACGCCGCGCCGTAGCGGAACATGCGCCAGGCGAACCGCTCGCGCTCGGCGATCGCGATGGCGACGCCTTCCCGCGCGCAGGTCTCGGCCAGGAGCGTGTTGATCTGGTGGGTGCGCGCGAGGCCGCGCCGCACCCGCGCCTCGGGCCGGAGCCCGTGGATCGGCGCGCCGTCGAGCAGGATCGTGCCGGCGTCGGCGGCCACCATCCCGGTCAGCAGATTGACCAGCGTGGTCTTGCCCGCGCCGTTCGGGCCGATGAGGCCGAGCCGTGCGCCCGGCTGCAAGTCGAGCTCGATCGACTGCGCGACCGCGAGCGCGCCGAAATTCTTGCACAGCCCGCGCACCGACAGGATGGGATCCGGCGCGGTCATGGGTCGCGCGCCTCGCCGCGCAGCCGCCGCTTGACGGCGGCGACCGGCGCGTCGAACAGACTCATCAGCCCGCCTTCGAGGAACAGGACGACGGCGATCAGCAGCCCGCCGACGACGAACTCCCACAGATAGGGGCTTACCTTGGCGGAGAAATCCTGCACCACGATGTAGATGAGGGCGCCCAGGAACGCGCCGTAGATGCGCCGCGCCCCGCCGAGGATCAACATCACGGCGACGATGCCCGAGGTGAACAGGCTCAACACCGACAGGCCGACGAAACGCGTCGCGTACGCCGACAGCGCGCCCGCCGAGCCCGCCATCGCCGCGGACAACGTGTAGATCGCGACGAGCCGCCACCACACCGGCGTGCCGATCGCGCGCATGCGTCGCGGGTTCTGGCGGATGCCGTCGAGCGAGCGGCCGAACGGCGAGTGCACGAGCCGCCACGAGACGAGGAAGCACAGGAACAGAACCGCGAGCGTGTAGAGATAGGCGGTCTCGCCGAACAGGGTGAACTCGAATTGGCCGAGCAGGGGATCGAGCTGCATGCCTTGGAGCCCGTTGTCGCCGCCGGTCAGGTCGTTGGCGCGGTTCGCGTACTCGTAGAGCATCGAGAGTATGGCGAGCGTCAGCATGAGAAACGTCACGCCCGTCGTGTGCAGGATGAGGATGCCGGTCGCGAAGCCGAGCGCGGCGGTGAGCGCCGTCGCGGCCACCAGCCCGATCAGCGGATCGCCGGTCAGGCGGATCGAGAGGATGCCGGCGGCGTAGGCGCCGAACCCGAAATAGGCCGCGTGCCCGAGCGTGACGATTCCGGCATAGCCGAGGACGAGGTCGAGCGAGAGCGCGAACAGGATCCAGATCATCACCTGGGTGCCGAGGGAAAGATATCCGCCGGCGACGAAGAAGAACACGACGGCCAGGAGCCAGGGCGAAGCGTGCCAGACGATCTTGGGATCGAGCGCGATGTTCATGCGACGGACTTCGGCGGCAGCAGGCCCTTCGGCCGCCACAGCAGGAGAACGAACACCGCCGCGTACAGCATGTAGGACGCGATGTCGTGGAAGAAGTAGCGCCCCATCGTGTCGATGATTCCGAGCGCCATGGCGGCGACGAACGAACCCTTGAAGCTGCCCTCGCCGCCGACGATCACCACGACGAGGAACAGAACGATGTATTTGAGCGCGTAGGTCGGCTCGAGCGACAGCATGCCGGCGCCGATGGCGCCGCCGAGACCGGCAAGCCCGCATCCGACGACGAACGTGATCAGGAACAACAGGTTCACGTTCATGCCGACGCCGCGCGCCATGCGCGGGTTGTCCACCGCGGCGCGCAGGCGTGCGCCGAACAGGGAATGCTCGATCACGATCCAGAGGATCAGTGCGGTCGCGCCACCGACGCCGAGCACGAACAGCCGGTAGGCCGGGTAGGTGCGGAAGCCGATATCGACGAGCTGCTGCAGATAGCTCGGCATGATCACGGGATAGGGAAAGGCGCCGAACACCGCCGTGACGGCGGCGATCGATACGAAGACCAGCCCGATGGTGAGCAGCACCTGGGCGAGGTCCCCCTTGCGGTAGAGCGGCCTGTAGAACAGGACTTCGCAGATGGCGCCGAGCGCGCCTGCGGCGACCGTCGCGATCGCCACCGCGAGGTGATAGTCGATGCCCCGCTGGGTCATCATCGCCGCGATGTAGCCGCCCGCCATGGCGAAGGAGCCATGCGCCAGGTTGACCACCCGCATCAGCCCCATGGTGATGGTGAGCCCCACCGAGATGATGAACAGCACCATCCCGAACGAGACGCCGTCGAGCAGGATCGTCAGCGCGTAGGAGATCATCGGCTGTGAATTCGACCGCAACTGCCGGCCGGCGCCCGCCGGCAGACGCGACAACCGCGCATCCGCCGGCCGTTCCGGGCGCCGTTCATTTCATCGGGTGGTCGGCTTTCCACGGATCGCGGACCATCGGCACCTTGGCGATGTCGACGTTGGTCAACTGGCCGTTGACCTTCCGTACCTCGCGGATATTGATGTCCTGCACGATGTCGCGCTCTTTGGGATCGATCATGAACCGGCCGCGCGGGCTGTCGATCGTCTTGCCCGAGGCCATGAACTCGACGTACTTGAGCCCGTCGGCCTTGGCGCCGAGCGCCGCCAGCGCCTGGTAGATCAGCTTGATGCCGTCCCAGGCCCCGACCGAGGCGATGTCGGTTTCTTCCTTGTCGCCATACATCTTCTTGAGCTGGGTGCGCAGCTGCACGTTCTCCGGGTTGGTGTTCCACTCCGTGTAGTGGTTGGAGGTGATCGTGCCCAGCACGTCGTCGGTGAAGTTCTTGAGGTAGATTTGCTGCGTCTCGCCCGAGCCGAACAGCTTGATGCCGGCCGCCTTCAGTCCGCGTGCGCCATACTCCTTCACGAGGTTGATCGACGGCGTCCCTGCCGGCATGAAGATGTAGAGCGCGTCGGGCCTGGGCGAGGCCTGCAGCACCTTCTCCACGTACGAGGAGAAGTCGACGTTGTTGAGTGGGCTGCGCACCTTGGCGACGAACTTGCCGCCGGCCGCCTCGTAGGCCTTGCCGAAATAGGTCTCGACATCGTGGCCCGGCGCATAGTCGCTGACGATCATGTAGGCGGTCTTCACGCCGTGATCGACCATGTACTTGCCCATCGGGTGCACGAACTGCGGCACGGCCATCGAAGTGCGCACGAAGTAGGGCGACATGCGCGTGATGGACGACGTCGCGGCGTTCATGATCACGACCGGGATCTTGGCCTGCTTCGAGATGTCGGCCATCGCCATCGCGTGCGGCGACAGCTCGAGCCCGGCGATCATGTTGACCTTTTCGCGCAGCACCAGCTCCTCGGCGAGCTGCTTCGCCTTGTCGGGTCCCGCGCTCGCCGCGTCGCGAACCACGAGCACGACGTCGATGGTTTCGCCCTTCGGCCCCTTGACCGACTTGCCGTGGATCGCCTGGTAGGCCTCGATCGCGTGCTGGAACTGCGGGCCCCAGGTCGCGAACACGCCGGTGTACGAGGCGATGAATCCGATCTTGAACGTCTCTGCCAGCGCGGCGCTCGCCGGGGCGCAGAGCGCCGCGGCGACCAGAAGACTCAGTATCCGCTTCATGTCAGCTCTCCCTATCGTCCCGGACGCGGGTCCGAGTTCTTGTTGCGGAGATTCATACGCCTGTCGGCACGGCGGCGGAAGTCGGGCGAGCGATCCCACCCGGCGAAGCGGGATCGCCCGACCGGAGCGTGGGCCGGCGCCCAAACCGTTCGGCTTGAGTATTCCTCATCCTTCGAGACGCCCGCTTCGCGGGGTCCTCAGGATGAGGAGCTTTTTTTTTCTTCCTCATCCTGAGGAGCGTCCCGAAGGGACGCGTCTCGAAGGATGAGGGCAATGCTAGCCCCACACCTCGTCGGCGATCGCGACGATCTCGGAAAGCTTCGCCCACTGCTCGGCCTCGGTCAGGATGTTGCCTTCCTCGGTCGAGGCGAAGCCGCACTGCGGCGACAGGCAGAACTGCTCGATCGGCGCGAATTTCGCCGCCTCGTCGATGCGGCGCTTCACGGCATCCTTCTTTTCGAGCACTCCCGATTTCGAAGTGATGAGCCCGAGTACGACGATCTTCGGCCCCTTGGGGAGGAAGCGCAGCGGCTCGAACCCGCCGGCGCGGTCGGTGTCGTATTCGAGGAAATACCCGTCGAGGTCGAGCCCGGCGAGCACCAGCTCGGCGACGGGCTCGTATCCGCCTTCGGAGATCCAGGTCGAGCGGAAATTGCCGCGGCACACGTGCATCGTGATCGCCATGTCGCGCGGCTTGGCGGCGAGCGCCTGGTTGATGGTGCGCACGTAGCGCTGGCCGAGATTCGCCGTGTCGTCGCCGCGCTCGCGCGCCTGGGCCAGCTGTTCCTCGGAGCAAAGATAGGCGAATGCCGTGTCGTCGAGCTGGAGGTAGCGGCAGCCCGCGTCGTAGAAGGCGCGGATCGCCTTGGCGTAGGCCTGGGCCGTGTCGGCGAAGAAGGCGTCGATATCGGGATAGAGCCCCTTGATCGCGTTGTAGCCCAAGCGGAAGTGCAGGATGCTCGGGCTCGGAATGGTCATCTTCGCCGTCACGCGGGTGTGGTCCTTGACGAACTTGAAGTGATCGATCATCGGGTGCTTGGTGAAGCCGACCTTGCCGTGCACCTCGAGGTGCTCGGCGCGCGACTGGATGCCGTGGAACTGGAGCTGGCCCGAGCCGCGCACGAGCCGGACCCCGTCGAGTGCGCCGAGGAAATCGTAGTGCCACCACGAGCGGCGGAATTCGCCGTCGGTCGCGAGCTTGAGGCCGATCTCCTCCTGGCGGCGGATCGCGCGTTCGATCTCGCGGTCCTCGATCTTCGTGAGCTCGTCGGCGCCGAGCTGGCCGGCCTCGCGCTTGGCGCGCGCGGCCTTGATCGAGTCGGGACGCAAGAGGCTGCCGACGTGATCGGCGCGGTACGGCGGCTTGGTCCTGTCCATGGCGTCCTCCGATGCGGGAAGCGCCGATTATGCGGCCGGGCGGCGCGGTGCGAAACCCTTGGGACGCGCGTCGCCGCCGGTCAAAGTGGGACGAGCGGTTCCGCCGCCGCGCCGGGCGAATGTGGGACGAGCACGGGCTCGCCCGCGAGCCAGCTGCCGCCGGCAGCGGCGAGAGTCGCGGCGAAGCTGACGACCGCGCCGCCGGGCAGCGCACGTATCTGGGAGAGCGGCGCGGAGCCGACCTGAGCCTCCGCCGTAAGTGCATTGGCGCCGGCGAGTTCGGTCACCCGCGCGCCGGCCACCATGCCCGCGCACGCGGCCGCGAGCTGGGACGCGGCCTCGGAAGCGGGACCATCGTTCGACCGCACGCGGTCGTAGGTGCGGACGATGCGCACCCACGCGCCCTTGTAGGCGGTGGAGACGCGGACCGCAAAGCGCGGGCCGAGCGGCCGCTCGCCTTCGATACGGTAGAGGCGGGCGTCCCGCACCAGATCCGGCGCGACGTGGACGATCACCTCCTCGGCGGCTTCGAGGCGAGCGGCGCTTTCGATCGCCGCGGTCAACGTGCCCGTCGCGCGATGCTCGGCCGGCCGCGCCGAAGCGATCGCGTCCGAAGCGATGCGCGCTGCCCGGCGGGCAAGCGCGATCTCGAAATCGTCGGCGGGATGGCGGATACGGGAGAACAGCGCGCTCGCATCGACCAGCGCATCGCCGCCGAGCGACGCCGCGATCGGCCGCCCGATGCCGTCGGGGAGCTTCGCCAGCTCGACCACGCCGATGCGCCGCGCGCCGGAGGCGCGCTCACGGAGGAGGACCGCCGTGCGGTCGCCGATCGACGGCGTGCTCACCAGCTCGCCGATGTTCGAGGTCTCGCGGATCCATTCGTTCACGCGCTTCGACAGGCTCGAGACGAGAACCGTCGGATCGTCGGGAAAG
>DASWLB010000230.1:0-10993 GCA_036396315.1 Alphaproteobacteria bacterium | reverse complement strand
GGCCTTCGTCGCGGACGCGGAAAAGCACAAGCTCGAAGTGAACCCGGCCTCGGGCGAGGAGGTGCAGCAGATCGTCAACGACATGCTGAACGCGCCGAAGGCGCTGGTCGACAGGGTCAAGGCGCTGTCGGGCGAGTAGGCGCCGGGTCCGCCGCCCGACATTCCTGTTGCCATTCCGGGGCGGCGGGGTTATCACCCTGCCGCATTGAAACCGCACGCGGGCCACGGGCTTCCGGCATGGGAAGACCCGGTCCGGTGTCCCCTTCGGCTCCCGCCGCGGGGACTGATCGCCCGCGGAGGCCAACCGGAGAAAGGACCGCTCGCATGGCGATGCCAACCTTCACCATGCGCCAGCTTCTCGAAGCCGGCGTTCATTTCGGCCACCATACGCGACGTTGGAACCCGAAGATGGCGCCCTACATCTTCGGCGAACGCAACGGCGTGCACATCATCGACCTCGAACAGACCGTGCCGATGCTTCAGGCGGGGCTGCAGGCCGTGCGCGACATCGTGGCCGGCGGCGGGCGCGTGCTGTTCGTCGGCACCAAGCGCCAGGCGAGCGACCTGATCTCGGAGTCGGCGAAGCGGTGCGGCCAGTATTACGTCAACCACCGGTGGTTGGGCGGCACGCTGACCAATTGGAAGACCATCACCGCCTCGATCCGGCGGCTGCGCGAGCTCGACGAGCGGCTGTCCGAGGAGAACACCGGGCTCACCAAGAAGGAGATGCTCGGGCTCACGCGCGAGCGCGACAAGCTCGAGCGGGCGCTCGGGGGCATCAAGGAAATGGGCGGGCTGCCGGATATCCTCATGGTGATCGACACCAACAAGGAGGCGATCGCCATCAAGGAAGCCTCGAAGCTCGGCATCCCGGTCGTCGCCGTGATCGACAGCAATTGCGACCCGCATTCCATCACCTATCCCATTCCGGGCAACGACGATGCCATCCGCTCGATCGCGCTCTATTGCCGGCTGGTCGCCGACTCTGTGCTCGACGGGTTGCAGCAGGAGATGATCGCTTCGGGCGAGGACGTGGGTGCGGCCTTGCAGCCGATGGAAGCGCCAATTCCGGCGGCCAGCGGGGCGGGCGAGGACGGCTCGGCCGCCGCGGTCCAGGAATGACCGTCGACGTACCGGTTCGCGCGGCGAAGGAGTGACGTCATGGCCGAGATCACGGCGCAGCTGGTCAAGGATTTGCGCGAGAAGACCGGCGCCGGCATGATGGACTGCAAGAAGGCGTTGACCGAGACCAAGGGCGACGCGGAAGCCGCGGTCGATTGGCTGCGCAAGCACGGGCTCGCCGCCGCTGCAAAGAAGGCGAGCCGGGTCGCGGCCGAAGGGCTGGTGGGCGTCGCGGTCGTCGACGGCAAGGGCGCCGTCGTCGAAGTCAACGCCGAGACCGACTTCGTCGCGCGCAACGAAATCTTTCAGTCCTTCGTCGCCGAGGTTGCGAAGCTCGCGCTCAGGAACGGCAACGTCGAGGCGCTCGGTGCGGCCGCCTTTCCCGGCGGCGGATCGGTCGCGGAGAAATTGGCCGGGCTGATCGCGACCATCGGCGAGAACATGGCGCTGCGGCGCGCGATCCGGCTCGAGGTCGGCAAGGGCGTGGTCGCGCAGTACGTCCACAACGCGGCGGCGCCCGGCCTCGGCAAGATCGGGGTCATCGTCGCCCTCGAATCCACCGGCGACAGGGCCAAGCTCGAGGCGTTCGGCCGCCAGGTCGCGATGCACATCGCGGCGGCGAACCCGCAATGGGTCGATGTCGGCGACGTCGATCCGGCGGCGCTCGAGCGCGAGCGGGCCGTGCTGTCGGAGCAGGCAAGCGCGTCCGGCCGCCCGCCCGACATCATCGCCAAGATGGTCGAGGGACGGTTGCGCAAGTTCTACGAGGAGGTCGTGCTGCTCGAACAGACCTACGTCATCGACGGCGAGAGCAAGGTGCGCAAGGCCGTCGAGGCGGCGGCGAAGGGGGTTGGCGCCCCGATTGCGATCAAGGGGTTTGCGCGGTTCCGCCTGGGCGAAGGGATCGAGCGCGAGCAGAGCGATTTCGCGGCCGACGTCAAGGCGACGCTCGGCCGGTGAGGGGGGACCGCCGGCCCAGCCGGGCCCGGCGCCTCGAACGGGGGAAGGAGCCCGCGCACATGGCGACGGCGCGATCGCGGGGCGAAGCCAGGGCCGCCGCGCGCGAGTACCGGAGGGTCCTCCTCAAGATTTCGGGCGAGGCCCTCATGGGGGAGGTCGAATACGGCCTCGATCCCGAGGTGGTCGGGCGCGTCGCCGCCGACGTCGCCAAGGTCGTGCGCGCCGGAGTCCAGGTCTCCCTCGTGATCGGCGGCGGCAACATCTTCCGCGGCGTATCGGCCGCGGCGCGCGGCATGGAGCGCGGCGCGGCGGACTACATGGGCATGCTCGCGACCGTCATCAACGCGCTCGCGGTGCAGAACGCCCTCGAGGGCCTCGAGGTGCAGACCCGCGTCCAGTCGGCGATCCGCATGGACTCGGTTTGCGAACCCTACATCCGCCGGCGCGCCATTCGGCACATGGAAAAAGGGCGGGTGGTGATCTTCGCCGCCGGCACCGGCAACCCGTTCTTCACCACCGACACCGCGGCGGCGCTGCGCGCCGTCGAGATGGGGTGCGACGTGCTCCTCAAGGGGACCCAAGTGGACGGGGTGTATTCGGCGGACCCGTTCACGACGCGCGGCGCCGAGCGCTACGACCGGCTGACCTATCTCGAGGTCCTGTCGCGCGACCTGCAGGTCATGGACGCCGCGGCCATCTCGCTCGCGCGCGAAAACGGGATTCCTATAGTCGTGTTTTCCATACACAATCCCGGCGCCTTCGCCGACGTCATCGCCGGCAAGGGAAAATTTACCATGATATGCGAACAGGGAACTTGAGGATGGCTGATCCGGATGTCGGCGACCTCGAGCGTCGCATGAATGGCGCGATCGAGGTGTTGCGCAAGGAGTTCGCGGGGCTGCGCACGGGGCGCGCCTCGGCGGCATTGCTCGAGCCGGTCCAGGTGGACGCGTACGGCTCGAAGATGCCCATAAATCAAGTGGGGACGGTAGGGGTGCCCGACCCGCGGATGTTGACGGTGCAGGTGTGGGACCGCTCGCTCGTCCAGGCGGTCGAGAAGGCGATCCGCAACGCGGGGCTCGGCCTCAACCCGTCGAGCGATGGGCAGACCGTGCGGGTTCCCATCCCGCAGCTCAACGAGGAGCGGCGCAAGGAGCTGTCGCGCGTCGCCAACAAGTACGCGGAGCAGGCGCGGGTCGCCGTGCGCAACGTGCGCCGCGACGGGATGGAAGAGCTCAAGCGGCTCGAGAAGGACCATGAACTGTCGAAGGACGAGCACAAGCTCTGGGGCGATGAGATCCAGAGCATGACGGACACGCGCATCAAGCAGATCGACGACGCGTTGGCGGCCAAGTCGGCGGAGATCATGCAGCTTTGAACGTCACCCGGATTGCGTCATGAAGTCAATGAAGTCGATCGAAGCCCCGCCGGTCCAACGCGTAAGCTCGCCCGCGCCGCCGCCGCCCCGCCACGTCGCGATCATCATGGACGGCAACGGGCGTTGGGCAAAGGCGCGCGGCCTGCCGCGCACGGCGGGCCACAGCCGGGGCGCGGACGCCGTGCGCGAAACCATCAAGTGCGCGCGCTCGCTGGGCGTGAAGTACCTCACCCTGTACGGCTTCTCGCTCGAGAATTGGAAGCGGCCCGAGGACGAGGTCAACGACCTGATGGCGCTCCTCCGGCTCTATCTGCGCAAGGAGATCGGCGAGCTTGCGCGAAACGGCGTGCGCATCCGCGTGATCGGCGAGCGCGACCGGCTGGCGCCCGACATCGTCTCCCTGATCCAGGATGCCGAGGAGCGTACGCGGGGCAATACCGGCCTCGAGCTCATCGTCGCGCTGTCCTACGGCAGCCGGCAGGAGATCACGGCCGCGGCGCGGCGCCTCGCCGAGGAGGCTGCCTCGGGCAGGCTGTCGCCGGCCGAGATCGACGAGGAGCTCATCGACGAGCGGCTGTTCACCGCCGGCATCCCCGATCCCGACCTCGTCATCCGCACGAGCGGGGAGAAACGGGTGAGCAACTTCCTCCTGTGGCAGCTCGCCTATTCCGAACTCGTGTTCGTCGACACGCTGTGGCCCGATTTCGGCCGCGCCGACTTCGAGAAGGCGATTTGCGAATACCAGCGCCGCGAACGCCGCTACGGCGCGACCGCCGGCTGACCGCCCGGCGCGGAACATCGGCATTCTCGGCTCCCGCATTCTTTCCGCCCTCGTTCTCGCGCCCGTCGCGATCGCGGCGGTCTATTGGAATCCGTATGCGCTTGCGGCCTTGGCGATCGTCGCGGGAGCGATCGGCGCCGCCGAATGGTCGCGCCTGTGCGGCACGGGCTCCGAACGCGAAATCGGCGTCCAGATCGCCGCGACCGTGATCCCTACGGCAGTCGTGCCGGCCGCGTTCGCTCTTGGGGACCCATCCGTCCCTGCCGCCGTTGCGGCCGTCATGGTGATCGCCGGCGCTGTCATTGCCGGCCTGATGGCGACGGGCGCGCGCGCCTGGCTCATGACCGGCGTGATCGTCGTCGGGCTGCCCTGCCTCGCGCTTGCCTGGATGCGCGTAGCGGCCGGTGCCGACGCCGTGATGTGGCTCCTGGGTGCGGTGTGGGCGACCGACGTCGGCGCCTACGTCGCCGGGCGCACGATGGGCGGGCCGAAGCTCGCGCCCCGCATCAGCCCCAACAAGACCTGGGCCGGACTCGGCGGCGGGATCGTCTGCGCCGCCCTCTGGTCGATCCTGTTCGCCGAATGGCGGCGCGACGTGCCGGCGCTTCCGCTCGCCGCGATACTCGGCGTCGCCGCCGCGCTTATGGCCCAGCTTGGCGACCTCGGTATCTCGGTCGTGAAGCGCCGATTCGGGGTCAAGGACACGGGAACGCTCATCCCGGGACACGGCGGCGTGCTCGACCGCATCGATGGGCTGTTGACAACGGCACCGGCCCTTGCGCTACTCCTCCTGTTGGCCTCCAAGGACATGCCGCGCCCATGGTGACGCCGCTCAAACGTCCGCGCGCGACGCCGCAGGATTTGCGACACAGCGATCCGGCGCCGCGCCGCGTCACCGTGCTGGGCGCGACCGGCTCGGTCGGCTGCAACACCATCGATCTCCTGTCGCGCGAGCCCGAGCGATTCGCGGTCGAGGCGGTCACGGCGAAGAGCAATGCGGCCCTGCTCGCGCGCCAAGCGCGGTCTCTCGGGGCGCGCATGGCCGTCGTCGCCGACGATGCGAGCTACCGCGACCTCAAATCGGCGCTGTCGGGCACCGGCATCGAAGCCGCGTCCGGCGCCGCCGCCGTGGTCGAAGCCGCCGAGCGCCCGGCCGACTGGGTGATGGCGGCTATCGTCGGCGCCGCGGGCCTCGAGGCGACGCTCGCCGCGGTGCGTCGCGGCGCCTTTGTTGCGCTCGCCAACAAGGAGTGTCTTGTCTGCGCCGGTCCGTTGATGATGGACGAGGTGGCCGACAGCGGCGCGACCCTGCTGCCGGTGGATTCGGAGCACAACGCCATCTTCCAGGTGTTCGACTTCGAGCATCCCGAGTCGGTGGAGCGCATCGTGTTGACGGCATCCGGCGGGCCGTTCCGCGCCATGGCGGTCGCGGACATGGCTCGGGCCACGCCGGCCCAGGCGGTCGCGCACCCGAACTGGGACATGGGCGCCAAGATTTCCGTCGATTC
This sequence comes from Alphaproteobacteria bacterium, assembly GCA_036396315.1. Lineage (GTDB taxonomy): Bacteria > Pseudomonadota > Alphaproteobacteria > MPNO01 > DASWLB01 > DASWLB01. The sequence goes on along the minus strand of DASWLB010000230.1, from coordinate 5,244 downwards.
CGCGACCATGATGAACAAGGGGCTCGAGCTGATCGAAGCCCACTTTTTGTTCGCGATGCCGGTCGAGAAGCTCGAAATCCTGGTCCACCCGCAATCGATCGTGCACAGTCTGGTCGCCTACGTGGACGGCTCCGTGCTCGCCCAGCTCGGGACGCCCGACATGCGCACCCCGATCGCCTGCGCGCTCGCCTGGCCGCGGCGCATGGCGGCGCCGTCGGCCCGACTCGATCTCGCAAAGATCGGCAGCCTCACATTTGAAGCTCCTGATTCACAACGCTTTCCTTCCCTTGGGCTGGCGCGTGAAGCCTTGCAATCCGGCGGGTCGGCACCTACTATCCTGAACGCGGCGAACGAAGTCGCCGTGCACGGGTTCCTGCAGAACCGCATCGGATTTCTCGACATCCCGCGTATCGTCGGGTTGACGCTGGAGCGCATCCCGAGCGGCCCGTTGGGAGCCCTGGGGGACGTATTCGAAATCGACCGCCTGGCCCGGCAGGTCGCCGCTGAGATCGCGGAACGGCGCTCGGTGAGCGCCTGAAGCCGTAGGGACGACCGCGCCGACATGGACTTCATCACCGCGATTCCGCATTACGCGATCTGGGCGATCCTCGTCCTCACCGTCCTGATCTTCGTTCACGAGATGGGGCACTATTTGGCGGCGCGACGCTGCGGCGTCCGTGTCGAGGTGTTCTCGATCGGTTTCGGTCCGGAGATCTACGGCTGGACCGACCGGAGCGGGACGCGATGGAAGATCAGCGCCATCCCGGTCGGCGGCTACGTCAAGATGTTCGGCGAACGGATGGTCGAGGAGACCGAAGCCGGCGAAACGGTGCCGTTGAACCCGGCCGACCGCGCCGTCGCGTTCGGCGCGAAACGGCTCGGCCAGCGCGCCTTCATCGTGTTCGCCGGGCCCTTCGCCAACTATCTGTACGCGGTCGTGGTCATGGCGGGGCTGTTCGCCGTTCTCGGCCAGCCCTACACCCCGGCCGACGTGGGCGAAGTCGATCCGAACAGCGCGGCCGAACGCGCCGGAATGAAGCCGGGCGACCTGATCGTGGGAATCGGCGCGACCAAGGTCGAGCGGTTCGAGGAGGTGCAGCGCATCGTGCAGCAGCGCCCGGGCGAGCCGCTCAGCATCACCGTGATGCGCGACGGGCGCGAGGTTGCTCTGACCGCGACGCCGGATACCGTCGAGTTCACCAACCGCTTCGGCAGCATGCAGCGCGAGGGGCGGCTCGGCGTGCGCCGGACGACGCTCGACCGCAAGTTCGTGCGCCACGACCCGGCGACCGCGTTGTGGGAGGCGACCAAGGAAACCGCCTCCATCACCGGCAAGATCTTCGAGGCGTTGTCGCAGATGGTCACCGGCTCGCGCTCGGTGCGCGAGCTCGGCGGCCCGCTCAAGATCATGCAGATGTCGGGCGATACGGCCCGCGAAGGCACCGTGACCTGGATCATGTTCACGGTGATCCTGTCGATCAATCTGGGCCTGTTCAACCTGTTCCCCATCCCGCTGCTCGATGGCGGGCACCTCCTGTTCTACTTTTTCGAGGCCTTGCGTGGACGCCCGCTCGACGAGCGCACGCAGGAATACGGCTTCCGCATCGGTATCGCGCTCATCCTCTGCTTCGCGTTGTTCCTCACCTGGAACGACCTCGTATCGTTCGATGTCGTCGGCCTATTCTCCGACTCGTGACCTGAAGCGGCTGCACGGGCGGGGATGATGGCGAAACGGTGGATGCGCATGTTCCGCCCGGTCGTGGCCGCGTTCGCCGCGGCTGCCGCGGTTCTCGCCGCCGGCACCGCCTTCGCGCAAATTGGCCAGCCCACCCAGCGCGTCACCGAGATCCGGGTCGAGGGCAGCCAGCGCATCGAGCCGGAAACGGTCCGGTCCTACATGACGATCCGCCCGGGCGACGCGCTGGACCCGGTCGAGATGGACAAGGCGCTGAAAAGCCTGTTCGCGACCGGACTGTTCGCCGACGTGAACATGCGCCAGGAAGGCGGCGCCATCGTCGTCCGCGTCGTCGAGAACCCGATCATCAACCGCGTCGCCTTCGAGGGCAACCGACGGATGGAGGACAAGGATCTCCAGAACGAGATCCAGCTTCGGCCGCGCGTCGTCTACACGCGCAGCCGCGTCCAGCGCGACGTCCAGCGCATCATCGACATCTACCGCCGATCGGGGCGCTTCGCCGTCACCGTGGACCCGAAGGTGATCCAGCTGCCGCAGAACCGCGTCGACCTCGTGTTCGAGATCAACGAGGGCCCGCTGACCAAGATCCGGCGCATCACCTTCGTCGGCAACAAACGCTTCTCCGACGACCGCCTGCGCGACGTGGTCCAGACCAAGGAGAGCGCCTGGTACCGGTTCCTGTCGACCAACGACGTGTACGACCCCGACCGGCTGACTTTCGACCGCGAGCTGTTGCGGCGCCACTATCTGAAGAACGGCTACGCCGATTTCCGCGTGGTTTCCGCCGTCGCCGAGCTTGCGCCGACGCGTACCGAGTTCTTCGTGACCTTCACGGTCGAGGAAGGCGAGCGCTACAAGTTCGGCAACATCGACGTCCAGACCGGGTTGCGCAACCTCGATCCCGTCCGGCTCAACGAATTCGTCGAAGTCAAGGAAGGCGACTGGTACGACGCGGACGCGGTCGAGGCGACGATCAACAAGATCACCGACGCGGTCGGCGTGCTCGGCTACGCCTTCGTCGAAATCCGGCCGCGGGTGCGCCGGTCGCGCGAGAACCTCACCATCGACGTGACTTTCGACATCCAGGAAGGCCCGCGCGTCTTCGTCGAACGCGTCGACATCGTAGGCAACTTGCGCACCGAAGACCGCGTCGTCCGGCGGGAGATCCGCCTCGTGGAGGGCGACGCGTTCAACTCGGCCAAGCTGCGCCAGTCGCGCCGCAACATCCAGAACCTCGGCTTCTTCGACAAGGTCGAGGTGACGAACGTCCCCGGCTCGACCCCGGACCGCACCGTGCTGAAAGTCGAGGTGCGCGAGCGATCGACCGGCGAGCTTTCGTTCGGCGCCGGCATATCGACGACGATCGGTCTCTTGGGCGACGTCTCGATCCGCGAGCGGAACCTGCTCGGCCGCGGTCAGGATTTGCGGCTCGCGCTTCGGCTCGGCGAAAGGTTGTCCAGCCTCGATCTGTCCTTCACCGAGCCGTACTTCCTCGATCGCCCGCTGTCGGCGGGATTCGACGTCTTCAACACGCGACGCGACTTCCAGCGCCAGGCATCGTTCGACAAGGAAGAGCTCGGCTTCGCGCTGCGGTCCGGCTATCAGATCACGACCGACTTGCGGCAAAGCTGGCGCTACACGCTGCGCCGCGACGAGATCAAGAACGTCGGCTCCGACGCCTCGTTGTTCGTCAAGGAGCAGGCCGGAAAGGCCACCACATCGCTGATCGGCCAATCGCTCCTCTACGACAAGCGCGACAACCGCATCGATCCGACGGATGGGTACTTCGTGCGCGTCGGGACCGACTTCGCCGGGCTCGGAGGAACGGTCACCTACGTGCGCGGCCTCCTCGAAGGCACGTACTATTACCCGGTCGCCGACCAGTACGTGTTGTCGGTCTCCTCGCAGGTCGGCCGCATCGTCGGAATCGGCGAGACCGTACGCATCGGCGACCGGTTCTTCGTCGGCGGCGAAAACCTGCGCGGGTTCGACGACGCCGGCGTCGGACCCCGCGACCGCGTGTCCGAGGATGCGCTCGGCGGGACCATGTACTATACCGGCTCGGTGGAGTTGAGCTTCCCCTTGGGTTTGCCGAGCGAGTTCGCGATACTGGGCAAGGCCTTCGCCGATTTCGGCAGCCTGTGGGACGCGGAGACGCCGATCGCCACGGATACGGATACGAAATCGATTCGCGCGTCGGTGGGGGTGGGCTTGGCCTGGCGCTCGCCCTTCGGTCCGATCCGCGTCGACTTTGCGAAGCCGGTGATCAAGGAGAATTTCGACGTGACCGAAATTGTCCGGTTCAGCTTCGGCACCAGGTTCTGAGGCGGGACGATGGATTCGCGTATCCTTGCGGCGCTCACGCTCGCAATGGCCCTGGGTCTCACCGCCGTCCGGCCGGCCGTCGCGCAACAGGCTGCGCCGGCGGGGAAGCCCGACGCGCCGGCGATCGCGATCGTCGACGAACAGGTGGTCATCGGCCGGTCGAAGGCCGGCCGCGCCATCCAGCCGCAGTTCGAGAAGCTGAAGAAGTCCTTCGAGGACGAGGTCAACAAGGAACGCGAGGCTCTGCAGCGCGATGGCCAGCAGCTCGCCTCGCAGCGCAGCATCCTGTCGCCCGAGGCGTTCGCCCAGCGCGAGCAGGCGTTGCGCCAGCGCGGCCAGGCGCTCAGCCAGCTCATCGCGACCCGCAAGCGCACGCTCGACGACACGCTGGCGCGCGGCCTCGACCAGATCCGCAAGGTCATGTTCGAGGTGGTCGGCGACATGGCGACCAAGCGCGAGATCAACATCGTCTTGCCCAAGGCGGCCGTGATCCTGTTCGCGCGTACCCTCGACATCACCGACGACGTGCTGAAGCAAGTGGACGAGAAGCTTCCGACTGTCGCGCTCAAGGTGGTGGAGGTACAGCCGCCGACGCGCCAGGGTGCACAGCCGCAACAGCAACGCCAGCCGGCGCCGGCGCCCCGGCAAAGCCCACCCGCCCGGCAGCCTCCCGCGCGCTAGGGCATGCCGGACCGCCGCTTCTATTCGGTCTCCGGTCCGTTCACCCTGGCGGAGCTCGCAGAAGTCGCGGAGGCGAAACTTCTTCAAGCCGAGTCCGGGACGCGACTCGTGCGCGACGTCGCGCCGCTCGACACCGCGACGCCGGACGACGTGAGTTTCCTAGATAACCCGCGCTATGCCGACGCATTCCGCCAAAGCCGCGCCGGGGCCTGCGTCGTCCATCCCGACCGGGCGGGCGGTGCGCCTGCCGGCATGGCGATGCTCGTCACGACCACCCCGTACCGGGGCTATGCGCGGATCGCCCAGGCGTTCTATCCGGATCCCGCCCCCGCGGGCCGCCCAACGGCGCGCGATGCGATCGATGCCACCGCGCGGATCGGCGACGGCACGGAGATCGGGCTTGGCGCCGTCATCGGCGCGCGCGCCGAAATCGGCAAGTCCTGCCGAATCGGGGCCGGTGTCGTGATCGGACCCGGCGTCGTGATCGGCGACCACGCCCGCGTAGGGCCGGGCGCTTCGCTCGCGTATTGCCTCGTCGGCGC
>DASWLB010000229.1:0-8477 GCA_036396315.1 Alphaproteobacteria bacterium | reverse complement strand
GCGTCGACCAGGCACTCGAAACCCGTGTCGGCGCCGGCGTAGTTGCCCACCGTCACCTCGTCGCCGACCGCGAACCCGAGCTCGGCCGTCTTGCAGCGCAGCACGGCGCCGAATTTCCGCGGCAGGACGCCCAACTGGTGGGCGACGGTGTGGATCGCGTTCGCCGTGATGGTCTGTTCGGCGCTCTGGAATCGCCGGCGCTGGCGGACGATCTGGTAGTGGTCGGCGCCGTTGAGCCACACGACCTCGACGAAATCGCCCTGCGAGAGAAGGCTGACCGAAGTGAGCCCGTCGATGGTGTGCGAGGCGTCGCCGGCGACGACGACCGCGTTCGACGACGAATCGATCTTCTTGACGAAGAACGCGACGCCGTCGGGCGGATTGCCCGAGATCGGCAAGGTGAGCGTCCGCACCCCGCCGCCGGCGTCCACCATGAGCGCTTCGCCGAGATTCCGATTGGTGAGCGACAGGTTTCCGGTGATGGCCTCAGTCGCGCGCCACGGGCCGGACACGTCGCCCAGCGAGTACCAGGACGTTCCGTCGGTGACGATCAGGTAGCCCCGGTGCACGCCGACCAACTTGGTGGTCGCGCCGTCGATCGTCTCCGATCCGTTCGGGTCGATGACGAACTCGTCGCCGTCGCCGTCGTTGCGCACCGCGAACCAGAACCCGGCGCCGGCCGTCGCCGCCGCGGGCAGCGACAAGGTCCAGGAGTTGCTCGCGGTCGAGGCGATGACCTTGCCGCGGTCGGCGGTCGAGAGCGTGTAGTTGGCGTTCTTGACCAAGGTCTCGAAATACAGCTCGAGCTTGTCCGCGATGCCGCGCACCGAGTTGCCGTTGCCGGCGACCCCGAGGGTCGCGCGCCCGGCGGCCGCGTCGGCGTCGTCGAGCAGGTCGTTCATGAAGGCCGACACGGGCGCGAGGTCGGCGGAGGTGCCGGCGGCGGCGATCGGCCGTCCGGCGGCGTCGAAGGCGAGGAACTTCGAGCCGCGCACGACGCTGCTGGGCAGGCTGCCGAGCGCGTCCGACGGATCCGTCGCGGGCGCGACGATGGCGCGCGCGATCTCCTCGGAATGCTGCTGGACGAGCATGGTGAGCCGGTCGAGCGCCGTCTCGACGGTCTTCGACGGGAATGCGCCGCCCGCCGGAAACGCCGCGCCCTGGGTCTCGGAAGCCGCGCGGCGGATCACCAGCGTCTCGCCCAAGGCCGGCGTGAAGTCGGTCGGGCTCGTCTCGACGGTCAGCGATCCGCCGGCGTCGTTGCCCGCCCCCGACAGGGTGAACTGCGTCCCTTCGGTCCAGAGCGCGTCCACCCCGGTTGCGTCGTCGCGCAGCACCGCCTCGATATCGGCGTTCGCCAGGAACCGGAAGGGAATGGCGAAGACGGTCGTCGCCCCGTCGCCGGCATAGGCGATCTTGCTCTCGGTCGTGTTCAGCGTCATCCGAAGCTCCGATGCACCGCCGCGGTCGCGCGGTCAGAAATAGTTGGCGTTGACGTCGCCGAGCAGCGAGCGCCCGGCGCGGAGATAGCCGAGCGAGCCCCCGCTCGCGGCGCGCGCCCGCTCGAGCGCGGCGAGCTCCTCGAGGCGCGTCGCGCGCGCCGCGCCGCCGGCACGGATGCGCGCCTCGCCGAGGGCGATCTCGCCCGCCAGCGTTTCGTCGGCGAGGAGCGGCGATCCGGCAAGCGCGACGCCCGACGCGCCCTGGCGCGCCCGAGCCGCCGCGAGGAGGCCGCTCTGGCGCCGGCGGAAATCCTGCGCCTGCTGCTCCGCCAGCAGGCGCTCGCGGTCGGCCTGGCGCCGCGCCAGGTCGGCCTGATAGCGCTGCGCGGCCGCCTGGCTGTTGCTCGCCACCAAGGTGCCGAGCGCGCCGGTCGCGCCCATGATCCCGAGAAACAACTCCGATCCCGTCATCGCACGTACATCTCGTAGTCTCCCTCTTGACCAGCCGCGCGGAACCCGAGCCGCTCGAGCCAATGCCGCGCCGCGTCGAACGGCGATAGGACGCGCGCCTCGATCCGGCGCAGCGCGAATTCGTCCTGGACGAGCCGGAGCGCACGCCGCGCCGCGCGATGGACCGGCATGGCGCGCACCGGTTGGCTCAGGATGACCCAGGCCCGGCCGGTGCTGCCCGCGACCACGAAGCCGCCGCACCCCAGCACCTCGCCGCCCTCGATCAGGGTCCAAGCCGGCCCGACGGTTCGATAGTCGCGGCGAAACCGCGCGACGTCGTCCGGGCCGAGGGCCGGCGGGCGAATCGCTGCGAGATGGTCGGGAACGAACGGCACCAGCGCCATCACGCCATCTCGTAGGTCGCGAGCTCGGGCGCCACGGCGAGCAGGACGAAAGGCCCCGGCGCGTCGTCGCGGATGACGAAGCGCGCATCCGAAAGGTAGTCGCCTTCGAGCTCGACGAACTTCTCGCCGGTGAACAGCGGCACAGCCGTGTCCATCGCGTCGCCGACCTCGCGGAACTCGAGCGGCGCCAAATGGGCGCGGTCCGGCCCGATGCGGGTGTTCATCGAGTCGAGGAGGACGAGCGTGACGCCCCGGATGCGCTTGGTCTTGCCGACGGCGGTTCCGGCGCGCGCGCCGACGTCGAGCTTGAGGCTCTTGAACATGTGGGCGTAGCCGAGCCCGACCTGGACCTTCGATGCGGCAACTTCGAGCGTGACGGCGCCTCCGGCGACCGTCCGGTCGGGGTGCACGGCGCCATCGGCGAGGACCTTGACGGTTTCGCCCTCGAGGTGGCCGAGCCCCGCGATCGTCGCGGTCGGCGCGCCGTCGTAGGTCAGGCCGCAATCGACGTAGAACGCGTCCTTCTGTGCCGCGAGCACCGCTTGTTCCCAGTCCGCGGTATCGGCGTAGTCGTCGGAAGACGGCCCCGCGAAGGCGCGTTCGAGCACCTCGATATAGCGGCGCGTGACCCCGCCGATGGTGCGCTTGACGGAAAGCCAGACCTCGTCTCGGTCCGAGGAGTCGAACACCTGCCCCGGGCCGTCGCGGCCGGGGATGACGGCAACCGACTCGACCACGGCGTGGCCGCCTTCGAACGCGCCGCCGAGGATCTGGCGCGACCAGCCGACGACGTCCTGGTCGCGCCGGTAGGTCATGCAGGCGATTTGTCCGTCGGCGCGCGCGCACCACAGGATCGCGTCCGGCTCCTCCTGGTAGGCCCATTCGACGATGCCCGGGCGCGTGATGTGATCGGACAGGATCGTGAGGTCGGGCGCGAGGAACCCGTCGACCTCGAAGTTGAAGGTGAACTCGCGGATCTTGCGGCTCGCACGCTGCAGGAACAACGCCGCATGCCCGACGCGGATTCCGGGCAGGCTCGCCGAGCCGTGGGTGGTCTGGCGCTTGACGTCGATGTCGGTCGGGGTGACAACCGGCCCTTCCGAGCGCGCCACCCACTCGCCGCCCGATGTGCCGATCGCAAGGCTCTGGCCGGGCGACAGCCATTGGATGACGTCGACGCGTTCGGCGGCCATAGTGAAATCGAGCGCGTCGTCGTCCTGGACGAGGTTCTCCGTCCCTTCGCGGCTGTCCGGCCGCATATTTTCGAGATCGGCCGATTGCGACATCCACAGCGTCTGCGGCTGCGACGCAGTCTTGGCGAAACAGGCGCGTTGCTCGAAGAAGGCGACCGCTTCCGGATAGCCGGTCGTCGCCGACCAGGCGCCGAGGCGCCAAGCCGACGTGGCGCTGACGCTCGCGAACGCGCGCCGCACGTCGATCTTGGCCGAGGTCGGCGAGGTCACCTCGACGATCACGCCCCAGCCGGGCTCCGAGGCGCCGTGCGCGAGGCGGACCGATCGGCCGACGTCGTTCGCCGCGAACGGGCTGTGGCCGGCGGCCGTGAGGGTGACGCCGAGCCCCGTGGTGGCCGACGCCGCCAGCGTCTTCGCCGCATCGAGGTTCTCGTCCTGCCACGGGCCGTCTTCGAACGCGACCTCGACGAGCGACCATGCGGTGTGGCCGAAACGGGCGAGCTTCGCCACCGGATGGCCGGCGTGACACACATACATGACGTCGGCCGACTGCGCCGTCTGGATACGACCAAGGTCCGAAGCGGCGTAAGGGGTCGCCAGCTCGAGCGGCACGTCATCGAGGATCGCCACATCGTCGAGCTGGATCGTCTTGGCCGACTTGTGCAGGAACTGCACGTAGAACGGGCTCGACGGCGGGGTGAACGCGACGAGATGCCGGCCCGCGGCGAAGGCGGTATCGGTCATGATCTCGGCGCCGGTCGAGGTCGATCCGATGCGGACCAAGAGCGCATCCCCGGCCGCGCCGATCACGCGGAAGGCGAGCACGTGCTCCTGGCCGGCATCCGTGGTCGCCACGTCCTGCTCCGCGTGGGCGAAATTGGTGCCGTTCGAGACGAGGGAGAGCCTTCCGTTCGTCCCGTCGTGCGACAGGTTCGAGCCGGCGCCGGAGCGGTCGTCCCAATCGGCGATGCCCGCGTCGAACCCGCCATTCGCGATCGCCGCACCGGTCGGCCCGACCTCGATCCGTCCCTGGTCGCGGTAGAAGCGGACATAGAGGTCGCCCGCCTCGATGACGTAGGCCTGTTCGGTCGAGAACTCGAACCGCAGGAGGCGGGCGCGGACCGTCGAATCGTGCGTCTCGGCGACGAAGCGCGTGCCGGGACGGCGCATGATGCCGCCCTGGGGCAGCGCGATCATGTTCTCGCAGACGGCCGCCGCCGCAGCGTACTTGGCGAAATCCACCCGCGCCGCCATGCGCGGGCCGATCTCGCCCGCGTTGAACGCGGGCTGCAGGGGGTTGACGCGGGCCACGGTCAGCGCACCGTGACCCAGCTGCCGGGCGGCAGGGATTCGGGGTGGTCCTCGAGCGCGTCGGTGCTCTTGGCGCGCGCGAGCGCCTCGCGGAACGAATCCGCCATGCTCTCGCGCAGCGCGTTCGATTGGGCGATCGGCACCGCGACGTCGCGCGCGAGCAGAAGGGCGAGCGCCTCGCGGAAGTCGGCCGGCATCTCGTTCACGTCGGTGACGACGCGGACGTAGCGCAGGTAGAGCTCGCCGGCGGAGGCGCGAAGCTTGCGCCCCTCGATGCGATACTCGACGGCGCCCGCGCCCGCCTCGTTGTCGTGCACCGATACCGTGCGCACCCAGTCGCTCGGCAGCTGGTACTCGTGGGCGAAGCCGAACTCCGGCGTCGTCGCGAGTTGGGCGAGCTTCGCGCGCACGGTGGCGAAGTTCCAGGTGTGGCTGCGCAGCAGATCGTCGCGCAGCTTGGGGTACAGCTCGCCGCACAAATTGGCGTTCTTCGAGCCCTCGTCGAGCGCGACGATGCGGCTTGCCCCGATCTTGACCAGCGCCGAGTTGCAGATTCCGACTTCGGATGCCATTTCAGACGACTCGCGCGTCGCGCCCGACGATGGCGCCCGAGCCGTGGAGCGCGCGGTACAGCTTCGCGAGCTCCGCCTGGATCTTCGGCGAGCGGTACTCGCCGCGCCGCCGCGGGTCGTCGTCGAATTGCAGGGCGTGCAGCTCGTCGAGCCGCGCGCGCACGCCGTCCTTGTCCGTCGGGTTGGCGGCGGCGTAGAGGCGCCGCGCAATTTCAGCGACCGCCCGCACCATCGAAGGATCGTCCCCGAGGCCGGAGCGTCCGATGGCCTCGATCAGCTCGGGCGAGGCCACCTCGGCGACCAGCCGCTTGGCGAATCCGATATTGGCGTCGTACTGCGCGCCCCATTCGCGCTTGAGCGACTCGAGAGCGGGCGCGGCCTCATTTTCGGCGGCCGGCGGCGGGTCGGATGCGGCCGGGGGAGCCTGGTCGGGCGGCGTTTCCGGCGCCGTGCCGGATGCGATGGGTGCTTGGTCGTCGGGCATGAAAAGCATCTCCGGTTCTGGGATTGAAATTGACCGGGCGGGGCGGCCGACCTGCCCCGCCCGGTGAGCGCCGCGACGGATCAGTCGGTGTCGGCCACCGTCGCCCCGAGCAGGTCATCCGAGATGTCGACCGCCGTGCCGTCGTTCGACAGCACGACGTGCAGCGACACGTCGGCGATGCCCGCGGCGAGGTTGTCCTCGTCGGTGGCCTGATAGACCCAGACGAGGTCGCCGACGGCGAGCTCCGCCACCTTGGCGTTGAAGTAGCCAGCGGTATCCACCGTCGCCGGGGTGTCCTCGGTGACGTAGTGCCACACCTTGAGCGGGTGCTTGCCCCCGACATACGACCCGAGGGCCATGTAGGCGTCTTTGTAGGCCATGTTGCGTGCTCCTTGGGCTTACGGGATGGCGATGGTGTCGTTGACGCGGAGCTCGACGACGCCGGTCGCGTCGATGAGGGCCGCGCCCCCGCTCATCATGTGGTTCACGAAGTACGCGGCGCGGTCGCCGTGCCAGGTGATGTCGGCGGTGATCTGCGTGCCGCTCGCGTAGCCGAGGGCGGAGCGGTGGTAGACCATGTTGCGCGCCTGGGTCGTGCCCTTGCCGGGCAGACCGGTGTGGACCATCCAGTGGATGCCCATCCAGGTGCGCGGCTGGGCGCCCGTGAGGAACGGCAGGTCCTTGCCGACGAAATCGGCGTCGGCGAACTCCGGCACGGTCATCGCGATCGACCACGAGCGCGGCGTCAACAGGCCGAACCGGTGCCCGTCGCGCGGCACGTCGTTGTCGTCGAGCTTCTCGGACGCCTGCAAGAGAAGCCCGCGCGTGATCGCGGTCGAGAAATCGCCGACCGAAACGGTCGTCGCGTCGGCCGCCGTCAGGATCTGCTCGTCGGCCTTGCGGCCGAGCGCCCAGGCCCCGCCGTTGGCGATCGCCTCGCGCTCGTCGTGCTCGGCCTTGTTCTCGTCGAGCCGGTCGACCCAATCGCCGGCGTAGAAGTCGGCCAGGGTGCATTCGACGGCGTTGTGGCTCTGGTTCATCGGCGTGATCGCGCCGTGCCTCGCCTTGGTCGTCGCCGCGCCCTTGCCGATGATCTGGAACGTGGTGGACGAGCCCACCACGCCGGTCTGGCGGCGGACGGTGGACAAGAGGAAGGACCCGCGCCGCTGGAAGGTCTCGTGAACCTCGCGCTCGTATTGGCGGACGAAGCTCACATCGATCGAAGTGCTCATCGCTCCTTCTCCGATTGGACGTTGGGGTGAGCACGCCGCGTGGTGGGCCGGTCGGGGCGGCGCGGTGGGCCCTCGGCGGCAAGCACCGTGAGGGGTCGCGACGCGGCGACGAACGGGACACTTGGTGTGCGGTGAAATCGGGCCCGAGGGTCGCGACGGTCGCGCGGTGGGCCTTGGGCCGGCGTTCTTTGCTTACCCCCCTCCCCAACCCTCCCCCTCAAGGGGGGAGGGGGTTTAGGTGTACGTCCCCGCCCCCCTTGAGGGGGCGGGACAGGGTGGGGGGTTGATCAGCGCATCACGCGCGCCTTCCGTCGGCACCGACGATCGGCGCGTCGCCGTGCAGCGAGCGGTACAGCTCCTTCAGCTCGGCCTGGACCTCTTGCGACCGGTAGCGCTCGCGCTGGGCCGGATCGTCGGCGAACTGCCAGGAGTGGATTTCGTCGAGCCGTTCCTTGGCCGAGGCGCCGGCACCCCCCGCCCCGCCCAAGTGAACCTCGTCCTCCGCGAGCGCGCGGCCCACCGAAGCGGCGAACCGGACGAAGGACGGCAGCGAACCGAGCACGGTACCGCCTTCGAGCGCGAGGTCGAGGAGCTCGTTCGGATCGCCCCGGTGGAAGCGCGCCACGGCGCGCGCGGCGAGCGCGCGGTTGCGCTCGAACTCGGCGCCCCATTGCCGCCGGAGCTCGGATTCTGCCGCCTCGAGCGCGCCGATGTCGGCGGCTTGGCGCGCCTCTCGCGAGGCTTCGGCAAGGCGGTTCCATCCCGCGGTCATCTGTTCGGCCTGGGCCGCCGTGACGCCGGCGGCGTGGAACAGGCGTGCGATCTCCGCCTGGAAGGCGCGGTCGGCGTCGTTCGGTCCGGCACCGTCCGGTGCGTGGAACGCGTAGCCGTCGGGCGAATCCGGCACGCCGAGCCGGCGGCGGAACGCGGCGATGTCGTCGGCCGAAGCCCCCTCGCCCGGAACGACCACGGCGTTCGACAGCTTCTGGCGCATCTCGAACGCGGCCTTGACCGCATCGCCCGGGCCCGCGAACCGGCCGGCGAATTCGCGGAGCCGCGGTTCGACGATGGCCTCGCGCCAGTCGGGCGCGGCGGCGCCCTCGCCCGCCGCAAGTTCGGCTTCGGTCTCTGCCATGCGTGTCATCCCCGTTCGTCATCCCGTGCGGGCGGCGCAGTCAAGGTCACCAGGATGCGAAGCCCGATATTGCGTTCGCCGTCGCGGAAATAGGTTTCGTGCGGGTCGCCCGGCGCGGCGACGCGCTGGTACATGCGCGTCCACTCGAAGATCTGCCACAGGACGCGGTTGCCCTGCTCCGGCGTCGAGTGACCCAGGAACACGGCGCGGAAGTCGCGGTAGCGGTCGGGTTCGCCGTAGCGCTCGCCGAGCCG
>DASWLB010000228.1:0-1874 GCA_036396315.1 Alphaproteobacteria bacterium | reverse complement strand
GCCCAAGGGCAAGAAGGTGGTGCTCGGGCTGATCACGACGAAGAAGCCGGCGCTCGAATCGCCGGACGCGGTGAAGCGCCGCATCGACGAGGCGGCGCGCTACGTGCCGCTCGACCAGCTCTGCCTGTCGCCCCAGTGCGGTTTCGCCTCGACCAAGCTCGGCAACAAGGTCACGGTCGACGACGAGAAGCGCAAGCTCGACCTCGTCGTCGAGGTCGCTAGCGAGGTCTGGGGCTCCGCCTGATCGGGCGAGTTCTTGGGAGGCTGGATATAAGACCACCGTTCGTGCTGAGTGCCGCGCCCCTGAGCTTGTCGAAGGGGCGCGGCGTATCGAAGCACGAACGGGGTTTGGATTCCTGTCGGTGTGAAGGCGTTCTAGAACTCCACGAACGCGAGAATGCCGTCGGGCGCATCGGATCGTTCCATCAGCCGCTTGCCGACGAGGTCGTGCAACGTCTCCGACGTGCCGCCGCCGAGGCTACCGTAGCGCGCGGCGCGATAGAGCCGCGACACCAGGAACTCGTCGGTGAAGCCGTACCCGCCGTGAATCTGCACGGCCTCGCCGGTGACGCGCACCGCCATCTCGTTGCAGGTGAGCTTGGCGAGCGCGGCGAGGTAGGGGTCGGGGTAGGGATCGGCGCCAGCGCAGGCGCGATACAGGATGCCGCGCCCGGCCTCGATGTCGCGCACCATGTCGGCGAGCTTCCAGCGCATGCCCTGAAACTCGCCGATCGCGCGACCGAACGCCTGGCGTTCGCGCGCATAGCGCAGCGACTCGTCGAACGCGCCCTCGGCGATGCCGAGCGAGATCGCGGGATTGAGGCAGCGCTGCGTGTTGAACGCCGACAGCAGACGCTTCAGGCTGCCGTCGCCGAGCAGCAGGTTTTCGGCCGGCAGTTCGCAATCCTCGAACCGGATCTCGTGCAGGTACTCGCCGCCCATCGAATGGAACCGGCCGGAATGGACGAGGCCAGGCGTTCCCTTCTCGACCAGCACGCAGCCGATGCCGTCGGTGCCGGGCTTGCCGTCGATGCGCGCGAACACGACGAACGCGCCCGCCTCCTCGGCGCGGCTGACCAAGGTCTTGACGCCCTTGAGGCGAAGCGTCGCGCCGTGCCGGATGACGTTGGTCGTGTAGGCGCCGACGTCGGTGCCGGCGTGCGGCTCGGTCATGCAGATCGCGAGGACGCACTCGCCGCGGCACACCGCGGGCAGCAGGCGCCGCTTGATCGGCTCGCCCGCGTGGGCGGCGATGATGCGGGTCTGGGTGCCGACCTCACCCAGGACGGCCATCGCGGTGACGTAGCAGCCCTTGGCGATTTCCTCGAGCACCAGCGCGGTGTCGAGCACGCCGAGCGCGGACCCGCCGTATTCGGCCGGCACCGCCATGCCGAGCACGCCGAGCTCGGCAAGCCGCCGCATGTTGTCCCACGGGAACGCGCCGTCCATGTAGGCGAGGCCGCGCGGCTTGAACTCGCCCTGCGTCACCTCGCGCACCGTCGCGACGATGCGCTTCTGCGCCTCGTTCAGCCGGAAGCGGAACGGCGGGTCGGGTTCGGTCATGGTTCTGCCGTCGCGGCGAGCAGTGCGGGCACCCGCTCGACCAGATCGCGCATGGTGGCGAACACGTGCACGCCGGCGTGCTCGAGCGCCGCTGTCTTCGATCGCGCCGTGCCGCGCCCGCCTTCGACCAGCGCGCCGGCGTGGCCCATCATGACGCCCTGCGGCGCGCTCGCCCCGGCGATCAGCGCGAAGACGGGCTTCCGCGCGCGCTGTCGGATCAGCGCATCCGCCAGCTCTTCCTCCTCCGTCCCGCCGATCTCGCCGATCACGAGCATCCCTTTGGTCGCCGCGTCGGCTTCGAACAGCGGCAC
>DASWLB010000227.1:0-3761 GCA_036396315.1 Alphaproteobacteria bacterium | reverse complement strand
CGCCGCCTGGTTCGCCGGACAGATCGGCGAGGCGTTCCCGCGCCGTATCGCCTTCGCGGGCGAAATCGCGCAGAAGCTCCGCTACGGCGAGAACCCGCACCAGGACGCGGCGTTCTACCGCGCCGTCGCGACCGCGCCGGTCCGCCCGGGCGTCGCGACCGCAATCCAGCTCCAGGGCAAGGAGCTCTCCTACAACAACCTCAACGACACCGACGCCGCGTTCGAGCTGGTCGCCGAGTTCGACCGCCCGGCGGTCGCCATCATCAAGCACGCGAACCCGTGCGGGGTCGCGGTCGCGGGCTCGATCGCCGAGGCGTACGAGCGCGCGCTCGCCTGCGATCCGGTGTCGGCCTTCGGCGGCATCGTCGCCGTCAACCGCACGCTCGACCGCGACGCCGCCGAGCGGATCGCCAAGCTGTTCGTCGAGGTGGTGATCGCGCCCGGGCTCGACGCGGGCGCCCGCGCCGTGTTCGCCGCGAAGAAGAACCTGCGCGTGCTCGAAGCGGGCGCCATGCCGGATCCTGCGGCGCCTGGTCTGTTCTTCCGCCAGCTCGCCGGCGGGTTCCTGGTGCAGGACCGCGATTCGGGCCGGATCGGCCACAACGACTTGAAGACCGTGACGCGGCGCGCACCGACCGCGGAGGAAACCGAGGACCTCCTGTTCGCCTTCACGGTGTGCAAGCACGTCAAGTCGAACGCCATCGTCTACGCCAAGGGCGGCGCCACCGTCGGCATCGGGGCGGGCCAGATGAGCCGTGTCGATTCGTCGCGCATCGCCGCCCAGAAGGCGGCGGATGCGGCGCGCGCGGCCGGCCTCGCCGAGCCGCCGACCAAGGGTTCGGTGGTCGCCTCGGATGCGTTCTTTCCCTTCGCCGACGGGCTCGAAGCCGCGGTCGCGGCGGGGGCGACGGCGGTGATCCAGCCGGGCGGGTCGGTGCGCGACGACGAGGTCATCGCCGCCGCCGACGCGGCCGGCATCGCCATGGTGTTCAGCGGGATGCGCCACTTCCGGCACTGATCCTCGATGCACTTCTCCCTCTCCTCCCCATCGGGGAGGAGAGGGATTCCGACGCAATTAACCCTATGCTACCGGCCCGTGTCGCCTTGGCGCGGGCCTTTTCGTTACCCATATGCGACGGAATCCCGGGGTTCGGGCGTTGTATTGGCAAGGCCCGGAACGCTACCATTCCCGGGCCGGGTGTAACCGGCAAGGCGGACGCAGGATGCGTCCCGGAATTTTCGAGGCATGCGCACCAGAACGATGATCGGCGGCGGGATGGCCGCGTTTGCGGCGCTCGCCGCGCTCGCCGCCTTCACCCTCTATGGCGGCGAGCCCGAACAGCCCGCCTACCGCACGGAGACGGTCGAGCGCGGCGAGTTGCGCAGCGTGATTTCGGCCTCGGGCACGTTGAACGCGGTCGTCATGGTCGAGATCGGCTCCCAGGTGTCCGGCCAGGTCCTCGAGATCCTCGCCGACTACAACTCCAAGGTCACGGCGAACCAAGTCATCGCCCGGCTCGATCCCGCCAAGATGGAATCCAAGGTGCGCGAGCAGGAGGCGCAGCTTGCGCTCGCCCGCGCGTCCGTCGGCCTGCAGGAGGCCGCCGTCGCCCGCACGCTCGCCGACGGCGCGAAGGCGCGGGCCAATGCGCTGCAGGCGAAGAACGACCTCGCCCGCAAGAAGTCGCTCAAGGAGCAGGGGTTCGTCTCCAACGCCGACATGGACAAGGCCGTCCAGCTCGCCGGCCAGACCGAGGCCGAGCTGCGCTCGAACGAGGCCCAGCTCAAGATGGCCGAGGCGCAGGTGCTGACCGCCCGCGCCGAGGTGCAGCAGCGCGAGGCCTCGCTGCAATCGGCGAAGCTCGACCTCGGCTACACCGTCATCCGCTCGCCGGTCGACGGCGTCGTGGTCGAGCGCGCGACCGACGTGGGCCAGACCGTGGCGGCCAGCCTGCAGGCGCCCAAGCTGTTCAAGATCGCGGGCGACCTCAAGAAGATGCAGGTCGAGGTGGCGGTGGACGAGGCCGACATCGGCCGCGTGCGCGACGGCCAGGACGTGCGCTTCACCGTCGATTCCTTTCCCGGCCGCGAGTTCACCGGCAACGTCCGGCAGATCCGCCTCGCGCCCCAGGTGGTGCAGAACGTCACCACCTACGTCGTCGTCGTCACCGCCAACAACGACGCGCTGCTGCTCATGCCCGGCATGACCGCCAACGTGCGCATCGTCGTCGCCCAGCGCGAGGACGCGCTCAAGGTGCCGAACGCGGCGCTGCGCTTCCGCCCACAGGCGGCCGCGGCGCCGGGCGCGAGCGCGGCCGCGCCGGCCGCCGCCGGTCCCGGGCGCGGCCAGTTCTCGGCCGAGGAATCGGTCGAGCGCCTCACCCGCGACCTCGCGCTTACCGAGCAGCAGCAGGCCAAGGCGCGCGAGCTGTTCGCCAAGATGGGCGAAACCTTGCGCACCGCGCGCCAGCAGGGCGCGTCGCCGCAGGACATGCGCGAACAGTCGCAGCGCCTCCGCCTTCAGACCATGACGCAGCTCCGCGATTCGCTCACCGAGGCGCAGCGCGCCAAGCTCGACCAGCTGCGTGCCCGGCGCGGGCCGCAGCGCCAGACCGCCGGCCGGGTCTACGTGATGCACGACGACGGCGCGCTGCAGGCGGTCGAGGTCCGGCTCGGGCTCGACGACGGCACGGCGACCGAGATCGTCGCGGGCGATCTCAAGCCCGGCGACAAGGTCGTGATCGGCACCGAGGCGGCGAAGCGCGCGCAGCAGGCGGGCGGGCTGCGCGGCGGGCTCCGGCTGTAACGTGGCCAACGCGGTCGTCCACACCGTCCTCCTCGGCAAGGATTACCGGCTCGGCCCGCAGGTGGTGCGCGCGCTGCGCGAGGTGTCCCTCACCATCGAGCCCGGCGAGTTCGTCTCCGTCATGGGCCAGTCGGGATCGGGCAAGTCCACCCTGATGAACCTTCTCGGCTGCCTCGACCGGCCGAGCGCCGGCAGCTACCTGTTCGACGGGCGCGACGTGGCGACGATGACGGGCGACGAGCTCGCGCGGCTGCGCAACCGGCACATCGGCTTCGTGTTCCAGACCTTCAACCTCTTGCCGCGCCTGTCCGCCGCGGTCAATGTCGAGCTGCCGCTCGCCTATGCGCGCTGGCCGCGGAGCGACCGCCACGCGCGTGT
The DNA here is from genome assembly GCA_036396315.1 of Alphaproteobacteria bacterium. Lineage (GTDB taxonomy): Bacteria > Pseudomonadota > Alphaproteobacteria > MPNO01 > DASWLB01 > DASWLB01. Next base: position 577 of record DASWLB010000227.1, on the reverse strand, counting down.
CGCCGAGGTGCTCGCCGCCGTCGGGCTCGCCGAGCGCGCCCACCATCATCCGGCGCAGCTTTCCGGCGGCCAGCAGCAGCGCGTCGCGATCGGCCGGGCGATCGTCAACCGCCCCAGCCTCATCCTTGCCGACGAGCCGACCGGCGCGCTCGATTCGCGCACCGGCATCGAGATCATGGCGCTGTTCCAGCGGCTCAACCGCGAGGGCAACACCATCGTCGTGGTGACGCACAACCCCGAGGTCGCGCAGTTCACCAACCGCATCATGCATTTCCACGACGGACGCTTGACGCGCGACGAGCGCGTCGCCCATCCGGCCGACGCGGCCGCGGCGCTCGCCGCGCTGCCCGAGGCCGAGCCGGAGGAGGGGCGGGCCGCGTGACCCTCCTTCGCGCACAGCGCTTCGGAGGGCAAACTCGTCCGCCGGAGCTCCGCAGGAGCGAAGGCGGATGAGCCTGTTCGACTGCTTCCTCACCGCGCTCGATTCGATCCGCGTCAACGTGCTGCGCAGCGTGTTGACCGCGCTCGGCATCATCATCGGCGTCGGCGCGGTGATCGCCATGGTCGGCGTCGGCGC
>DASWLB010000226.1:0-5551 GCA_036396315.1 Alphaproteobacteria bacterium | reverse complement strand
GTTGAAATTCTGCATCACCTTGCCGTTGTTGGTGAGCTTGATCTGCAGCTTGTGCGGGTTGGGGATCTCGTCGGCGGTCACGATCCAGGGCCCGATCGGCGCGAACGTGTCGCGCGACTTCATCTGGTAGAACGTGTTGCCTTGCGGCGGCAGGCCGCGCGCCGAGCCGTCGACGAATCCGGTGTAGCCGAAGATGCAGCCCATCGCGTCGGCCTGGCTCACCTTCGTCGCCTTCTTGCCGATGACGAGCGCAAGCTCGGCCTCGCCCTCGAACACGGTCGCCGGCACGTCGGGCAGCACCATCGTGTCGCCATCGCCGATCACGGCGTTGGGCGACTTGTGGAAGGCGTTGATCGGGGCGGGCTCGCTGCGCGTGCCGTCCTCCATGTAGTTGACCGCCATGCAGTCGATGTTGCCCGGCTTGGGCAGCGGCGGGCGGATACGCACGCTGGTGAGCGGCACGCCCGTGCCCTTGGCCACCGCGTCCTCGAGCTTCTTCTTGTAGTCGCCGAAGCGCGCGATCAGCCCGTTGATCAGGTCGTGCGGTCCGGTGTGCGGAATGTCCTTGACGACGGCGGACACGTCCACCACGGCGTCGCCCTTGAGCACGCCCAACTTGAAATCGTCGAAATAGAGAATTCGCATGTCGCTCTCCCACGTTTCTCGGCGCCCGAACCGGCCCGCCGGCCGCGGATCCGGTCGCAAGTCGCGCGTACTGTAGCGTCCGCCGCCCCGCCCTGGCGAGGGTTGATTGAGCCGCAGGTCGCGAACCGGTTTTGGGTATAATGCCGGCACCTCGGAAGCGAGACCGAAGGGAGGAGACCATGGCCGACGCCGCCGCCGATCCGTTCCATCGCAACATGGAGCGCCTCAACGTGCGCGCGCTGTGGGAGGTCGAATCCCACGGCAACCGGCGCAACCGTTCGGACAGCGCGATGATCTGGCGCTGGGCCGAGTTGGACCCGCTGATCGAGCAGGCGATCGAGGCGGTCGGCATGGCGGACGCCGATCGTCGCGTGCTCGCCTTCATCGACCCGGACAAGCCCGACGTGCCGGGGCCGACGCCAATGCTGAACGCCGCGCTCCAGATATTGATGCCGGGCGAGCATGCGCCGGCCCACCGCCATTCGATGAATGCGCTCCGCTTCGTCATGGAAGGAAGCGGCGCGACGACCATCGTCGACGGCAAAAGATGCACGATGGAGGAGGGCGACCTGATCCTCACCCCCGGCTGGACCTGGCACGAACACGTGCACGAAGGAAAGGGGCGCATGATCTGGCTCGACGCGCTCGACGTGCCGCTGCACCGCTACATGGGGACGACCGAGTTCCAACCCGGCCCGGTCAAGAACCTGCCGCCGATGCGCGACGACGACGAATTCGCGACGGCCGGCATGGTGCCCGCGGGCGATGCGGCCATACCCGGCGCCCCATATTCGCCGATGTTCCGCTACCCCTGGGCGGAGGCGTGCGCCGCGCTCCGCCGCCTGCCGGCGGATTCCGACGGGTCGCGGACGCTGCGCTACGTCAACCCGCTGACCGGCGGCGCGGTGATGTCGCTGATCGACTGCTACCTGCTGGGACTCGCCAAGGGCAGCGACACGGTGCGACGGCGCTCGTCGGCGAGCACGATTTGCCTCGTCGCCGACGGCGAGGGCGTCTCGCGCATCGGCGAGGACACGATCGAATGGCGCCGCAACGACGTGTTCACCGTGCCGCGCAAGAACTGGTTCTCGCATCGCGCCACTTCGGACGGAGCGACCCTGTTCCTCGCCTCCGACCGCGACGCGCTCGCAAAGCTCGGCCTGTTGAAAGACGAACGGGACGCGGCCTGAGATGCCGCGGCCGGAGACAGAGGAGGACGCCATGAACGCGCGCAATACGAGGCAAGCCCGCCGCCACGCGCTTCGCCTGATCGGCGCCGCCGCGCTCGCCCTGCCGCTCGCCGCGGCATCGCACGCGGCGCTCGCCCAGTCGGACTGGCAGGCGGAGTGGAACCGCACCCTCGAGGCCGCCAAGAAGGAAGGCGCGCTCGCCGTCGCGGGATCGCGCAGCCCCGATGCGCGCCGCGTGATGACCGCATTGTGGAAGCGCGACTTCCCCGACATCGACCTGAACTACACGGTCGGCAGCTCGACCTCTTGGGTGCCGCGCGTCCTGGCCGAGCGCGGCGTCGACAAGTTCCTGTGGGACGCCTTCTGCACCGGGCCGACCGGCGGCTTCACGCTGGGCCAGAACGGCGCGCTCGATCCATTGGTCGGCCACCTGATCCTGCCCGACGTGAAGGACGAGAAGACCTGGAACGGCGGCTTCGAAGAGCTGTTCATCGACAACGCCAAGCGCGTGGCCGGTCCGTTCGTGCAGCCTGCGACCGTGTGGTACGACGAGAAGAAGGTGGCGCCCGACAAGGTCAATCGCCTCGGGCTCGCGATCCTGCTCGAGCCCGAATACAAGGGAAAGATCGTCTGGCAGGATCCGCGCATCGGCGGGCCCGGCCAGAACTACAGCCTGTTGATCCACGAGATATTGGGCGAGGCGGCGCTGCGCAAGATCGTCGTCGACCAGGAGTCGGTGTTCTACAACAGCGCGTCCGAGGCGACCGAGGCGCTGGTGCGCGGCAAGGCGCTGTTCCTGATCGGCGTCCAGGCCTCGACGCTCGACCAGTTCAAGGAGCAGGGGATCGGGCGCAACGCCAAGCCGTTCGGCAACTCCGGCAAGGTCGCCTTCAATGGCGTCGGCGGCATGGTGCTCGCGATCATGAACCGCCCGGCCCACCCCAACGCCGCGAAGATATTCGTCAACTGGATGCTGACGAAGGAGATCCAGAATGCGCTGGCGGACGCCGACAAGTTCAACTCGCTGCGCCGCGACGTGCCGCCTCATGCCGCCGCCGGGATGATGGCGATCGAGGGCGAAAAGTACGTGAACACCTCGGCCGAGCGGATTCTGGTCAAGAAGAAGGGCGTCCGGGACCTGATGAAGAAGCTGCGGCCGAACTGAGCCGGGCGCAAAGCCGCAGAAGGGAGAGCGTGATGGACGGACATAATATCGCGGCGGCGCCGGGCGCCGGGCTCAAGGCCGAGCTCGATAAGCTCGCCAAGGGCTGCCGCATTCTCGAGATCCACGGGCACGGCGACCGCATCTATGGCCACCTCGCGATGCGCGATCCCGAGGGGCGCGGCTTCTGGCTCAAGCGCCACGCCATCTCGCTCGGCGAGGTGTTCGACTGGCGCGATTTCGTGCTCTTGGAATTCGACGGCGAGCAGCTTTTTGGCGACGGGCGCCAGCATTCGGAATGGCCGATCCACGCCGAGATCCTGCGCGCGCGCCCGGACGTGAACGTCACCGGCCACACCCACCCGTTCTACGGCACGATCTATTCCGCGGCGGAGGAGCCGCTGCGCTCGGTCACCGGCATCGGCGCGCCGCCGCCCCGCTTCGAGGACACGCTCGAGTTCATCGACACGCCCGCGCTCGGCCGCGCGCTTGCGGCGGCGCTCGGCCAGGCGAACACGGTGTTCCTGCGCAACCACGGCATCGTCTATTGCGGCGCGACTATCGAGGGCGCGGTCGATGCCGGCATCCGGATGGAGGAGAAGTGCCACCAGATGCTGACCGTGGCGGCCGCCGATCTGCGCTTCACCTGGCCGGGCGACGAGGAGATCGCCGCCAAGGTGCGCTCGACCGGCGGGCCGCGCTACCGCAACAACACGGCGCTATGGGACTTCTATCTGCGCGTGCTCGCGCGCGCCGAGGCGCAGGGCGACCCGGCTTTGTCGCACGCGCGGGTGGAGAACGTGAAAAGGGTGTAGCGCGCGCTACCCCAGCGGGCCGAGGAACGGCTCGCCCATGTAGGCATCGCCCATCGGCTCGAGCGCCTCGGGCCAGACGCCCGGGCGCATCGGCCGGCGTTCGTCGGGCCGGCGCACGCGCCCGTCCCAGCCGACCTGCTCCATGTAGTAGTAGAGCTCGAGCGCATGCCCGTCCGGGTCGCGCACGTAGAACGCGTAATCGATGCCGGGGCGCAGTTCCGGCGGCAGCTCGAACGTCTCGACGCCGTTCGCGTTGAGGAACGGAATTGCATCGCGCAGCTGGCGGTACGATCCGAGCTGCAGCCCGAACGACGCGCACGTCGAATGCGCGCTCAGCCCCAGCCGGGCGCGGAGCGCAAGCGGATAGAGCGCGAGCGAATGATGCTCGGTGTTGAGTCGCAGGAACGCGCAGCGGTGGCCCTCGAACACGACCTCCTCGCTCGCGATGAACCCCATCAGGTCGCGGAAATAGGCGAGAGAGGCCGCGACGTCCTTGACGAACAGGCGCACCGGCCCGATGCGCACGATCTTGAACGGGCGCGGCAGCAATACCCCGCCGACCTCGTACTTCGCGGGCGGCGCGTCGGTGCCGCGGTAGCCCGAGGCGAGGTCGGTGCCCGTGGCTTCTTCCGTCGCCACCTCGTCGTACTCGGCGGGCTGCGGCAGGGGCGAGACTTCGGGCATCCGGCGGTAGGTCTTGAAGGCGGGCTTCGAGCGCCCGTCCCAGCCGATCTGCTGCACGCCGTAGAACAGCTCGATGACGTGACCGTCCGGGTCGTACAGGTACGAATGGTAGTTCGATCCCAGTATGTCGCGCCCCGCGCGCTCCATCTCGACGCCCCTCGTTCCGACCAGCCAGTGGTGGCCCTCCACCACCTCGGCGAGGCTGCCGACCTGGAAGGTGATCTGGTTGGTGGTGACCTCCGGGTTGCCCGCGCCGCGCGCCATCGCCTGGCGCACGCGACGCGGGAACAGCACCATCGAATGATGCTCGTTGCCGTGGCGCATGAAATAGCCGCGCGTCTCGCCGAGCCAGTCGAACGCGCCCGGCTTGGGCTCGGCGCGGCGGAAATCGAGCACGTCGGAGACGCGGAACCCGAGGAGGTCCGAATAGAACCGGACGCTCTCCGCCATCTTCACGTTGTCGAAACCGAAATGGCCGAGGCGGCGGATCTTGAACGGGCGATCGAGCAGCAGCCCGCCCACGTCGAACTTCTCAGCGCTTCGCAGCATCCGGCACCTCCCCGTAGGGTGCGAGAGGACCGATAGTCTAGGTGCGCCGACGGCCGGCGCGCAAGGAACGGCGCCGTCGGCCCAAGCTCCGTTCCGCCATGGCGCCCTCCGTCGCCAGGCGCCGGAACATCGCATCGATTCGCTCGGGCGGCAGTTTCGCGCCACCGTCGAGCCACCAGGTCATCACGGCCATGTAGGCGCCGACGACATATTGGACGACGAGCTCGCGCGGGACGGCGTCCACGGAATTCTCGTCGCCGGTCGCGGCGATCTCCGCGCGCACCAGGTCGGCAAGCATGCGGCGAATGGTGTCCAGGCTGACGGCGCCGCCGCGGCCGCCGACCAGCGCCCGATATTGCTGCCGGTGGTCGCGGGCGTGTTCGAACATGGCGAGGCTGAAACCCAGGCTGCGGTCGCGCGCGTCGCTTGCGGCCAGGGCCCGCCTCTGCCGGTCGGCGAGCAGCCTGCGCAGGGTCTCGAAGCCGCTCCGCTTCAGATCGTCCTTG
>DASWLB010000225.1:0-4659 GCA_036396315.1 Alphaproteobacteria bacterium | reverse complement strand
CACGCGCGGAAAGTGGTCCGGCAATGCGCGCCAACAGGTTTCAACAATGCACCCGAGTTCGTTGGCGTGCATGCCTTCGCCGTCGATTGCGCCGAAGAGGCACTTGCGGCCTTGGGTACAGATCGTGACGAAATAGAATCCCGGCGCAGTGTAGTCGTAATCCGGCAGGCGAAGCGAGCGGCGTCGCGGTGGGGTCTTTGTTTGGGTCATGACCGGTCTTCGATTGCCGTTCGCCGATTTGCAGGGGCGGGTCTCAGACCCGCCCCTGCGAGTCTCACCCGAACAGCCCGTGCAGGTGCCAGGCGCCGCCGGTGCGGTAGAGCCAGTAGCGCCGCCCGCGCTCGTCCTCGACCCGGAAATAGTCGCGCTCGCCCGCGCCTTCGGCGCGCCACCATTCGGGCGCGATGCGCTCGGGCCCGTCCGCGCGCACCACGCGGTGCGCGACGCGGCGCCAGCGGAACAGGGCGGGCGGGGAATCGGGCAACAGCGCCACCGCCTCGACCGGCTCGGGCCGCGCGAGCAGCCGGAGCGGCCGTGCCGGCGCGCCCGGCGGGGCGAACGCGCCCGGCGGGGCGAACGCGCCCGGCGGGGCGAACGCGCCCGGCGGGGCGAACGGCGCGGCAGGCGGCGCGGCGGCGGTGAGCGCCGGGACGGCGATGGCGGCGCGCTCCGGGATGCGGCTCTCGCGCGCAACGAAGCGGAGCACGTTCGAAGGCCCGAGCCGGTTGGCGAGCCGGTCGATGAGCCGCCCGAGCGCGTCCGCGCGCGACGCGACACCCGTCCCCGCCCCGCCGCGCGGCCGGTCGAGATCGGGCTGGGCGGGCGCGAGCTTCTCGGTCACGGTCGCGGCGAGCGCCATCGCATCGATGCCGAACGCGGCCTCGACGCTTTCGAGGTGCTCGGCATAGAGCCGCGCCAGGTGGGCGGGATCGCGCGTCGGCGCGCTTGTGCCGAGATGGAGATGGCGCGTCCGCCCGTCCGGCTCGTAAAGCGAGAGGACGAGGCGCCGCGCGCCTTCGCCGGTGCGCGCGAGCGAAGCGGCGAGTTGGGCGAGCAGCCGGTCGAGCGCGCGCGCGAGGTCCTCGGTGCGCCCGATCGGCTCGGCGAAGGCGAGCCGCGCCGCGTGCAGCATTCGCGGCGGGTCGGGCGAGACCGGCTCGGCGCGGCGCCCGAGCGCGCGGTCGAGCGGGGCCATCACCGCATCGCCGAAGCGGGCGGCGAGCGCGGCGCGCGGCAGCCCGGCGAGCTGGCCCACGGTGCGGAGCCCGAGCGCGTTGAGCGAGGCCGCGACCGAAGCGGAAAGCCCGAGCGATGCGGCCGGCAGGGCGGCGAGCGCCGAAGCGGTGTCTCCGTCCGCGGCGATCGCTGCGGGCTCGCGCGCGTTCGCCCGCCAGCGCGCGAGCGCGCGCGCGGCGCCCGGCGTGGCGGCGATGCCCGCGCGCGCCGTGACGCCCATCCGGGCGAGCCGCGCCACCATGTCGGCGCCCATCGCCGCCTCGCCGCCGAACAGATGGTCGCAGCCGGTGGCATCGATCAGGATGGAAGCCGCCCCGCCCGGCATCGCCGCGCCGTCCGCAGCGACGAACGGGCTGTAGCGGCCGCACCAATCGGCGAGCGCGGCCAGCGCGCGCGCGTCGGCCTCGGGCTCGGCGTCGGTCGCTGCGAGTTCGGGCAGGATGGCGCGGGCGTCGGCGAACCCCATGCCGGGCGCGACGCCGCGCGCGCGCGCGACCGGGCTCGCCGCCAGCACCTCGCGGCGGTTGGCGACGGCGATGACCGCGGCGAACGGCCTATCCCGCCAGTCGGGCCGGAGCCGGATCAGCCGCTCCGCCGTGAAGTGCGGCAGAAACAGCGAGACCACCCGCCTCATCGCACCACCCCATCAGCCAAGCGCCGGGCGCGCCGCCGCGGCAGCGGAACAGCTCGGCGCGGAACCGCCCTTCGACACGGCTCAGGGCAGGGGGGAGCCCGGTGTCGGGCGCGGCGGGCGCGGCCGCGATGCGCCAGCGCGTCGCCGCAGCCGACGGCGGGGGATCGCCTGCGTCCGGGCGGAGCAGGAACGCCGCGCCGTTCGCCTCGGCGGCGAGCGCGAGCCGGCGCGTCGCGGTGAGCGAGGCCTCCACCGCCTCGCCGATCACCGCGGCGACGGCGCGGGACCGCAGCCCCTCCTCCATCGCCCACAGCGCGTCGGCATCGTTCCGCGCCGTCACCAGGACGAGCCGGGCGGGGTCGAGCCCGATCGCCGCAAGCCCGGCCGGGCACGGCAGACCGGCATCGAGCGCTCCCGCGCGGATACACCACAAAATGTCGCCCTCGGACCCCGCAAGCCGCGCCGCGAGCGCCACGGCGAACAGGGTGGCGGAGCCGGCATCGCCCGCCAGCACCTCGTGCAGCGCGCCCCGGGGCAGCCCGCCCCAGGGCAGGTGGCGATCGAGCAGGGGCAGCCCCAGCGCCACCCCCTGCCCCGCCGCGAGGCCCTGGGCGCCCTCCAGGGCCCGCACGCGGCGCCGGAGCCCGTCGATCGGGGACTCCCCTTCGGAACGGGGGGAAAATGGCGGCGCATACGGCGGCATGCAGGGCCCCAGGGAAAATGTTCGTGTTTTGTTCTAGTCCGGGTTCAGGCGGGAGTCAAGCGGGCGACCATGCTGACAGCCGCACCCCACCTACCCCGCGCCAATCGTCACGGCCGGGCCTGTGCCACCTCAACAGCCCGACGTCATCCCGGACGCAGCGCAGCACGAAGTGCTGCCCTGCTGATCCGGGATCGCGAAGGACGCTGGGTCCCGGGTCAGCGGCGCACCCGCCGGACTTGATCCGCGGGTCCGCGCTGCCCCCCGGGCACTTCGTCCCGGGGGGCGCCCGGGATGACAAACAACCGCAACTTGCGGTTTCGGACCGGGCTTGCCAAGCCCAGCCCCGCTCAGGCGAATTCGTAATCGCGCGCGCGGACGCGCGACGTCCGGAACTTGTACTCCAACAGGTGCCCGGGCCACTGGGTGGTGATCTTGCCCGACGGCGCGCGGAAATAGGTATCGCAGTTGGCGTCCGCCACCACGGTCCGGCCGATGCGCCGCTGCACCTCCGCGTTGAAGCGGTGCTGCACGTCGGCGCGGAGATTCATCGCGCCGCCCGAGCGCGCGAGCCGGCGGATCGCGCTCACGATGTAGCGCGCCTGGCTTTCCAGCATGAAGATGATGCTGACGGCGGTGTTGGTGTTGGGCCCGTACATCATGAAGAAGTTGGGGAAGCCCGAAACGGCGATGCCGAGATACGCCTCGGCGCCGCCGCGCCACGCGTGGGCCAGATCGCGCCCGCCGAGCCCCGCGATGCGCAAACCGGACAGGAAGTTCGCCGGCGCGAAGCCGGTGCCGTAGATCACGGCATCGACGCGGCGCTCCCGCCCGTCGCCGGTGCGCACGCCGCGTTCGGTCAGCGCGTCGATCGGGGAGTCCACCACCTCGACGTTCGCGCGCCGCAGCGTGGGATACCAATCGTTCGAGAACAGCACGCGCTTGCAGCCGAGCCGGTAGTCGGGCGTGAGCTTGGCGCGCAAGACCGGATCGGCGACCTGGGCCTCGAGGTAGCCGAGGAACGCCTGCTGCCCCTCGGCGGTGAGCTTGGCCGACCGGCGCCGCCGCGTGCCCCACTCGAACTCCCAGAAGATACGCAGCCGCTCGATCCGGTGCGCGAGCGGCGATCCGGCCTCCATGTCCGTATTGCGCGCCAGCCGGGGCAGCACGTATTGCGGCGTGCGCTGGAACAGATAAAGCCGCTCCACGATTTTCGCGATCTCGGGCACGAACTGCACCGCGCTCGCGCCCGTGCCGATGACGGCGACCGACTTTCCGGCGAAATCGAAATCGTAGTGCCAATCGGCGGAATGGAACTGGGCGCCGGCGAAGCGCGCGCGGCCCGCGAGGTCGGGATAGGTGGGCCGGTTGAACAGACCGACGGCCGAGACGAGGATGTCGGCATCGAAGCGGACGCCGTCGGCGGTCTCGAGCCGCCACCGCCGCGACCCCTCGTCGAACGCCGCCTGCGCGACGTTCGTGTCGAACCGGATGTGGGGCGCGAGCGCGTACTCGGCGACGCAGTGGCGGATGTAGGCGAGGATGTCGGGCTGCGGCGCATAGGGCGCGCTCCAAGGATATTCCGGCTCGAACGAGTAAGCGTAGAGCCGCGACGGCACGTCGCACGCGGCGCCGGGATAATGGTTGTCGCGCCATACCCCGCCCGGCTCGGACGCGCGCTCGTAGATCGTGAAGCCGTCGATGCCGGCCTTCTTGAGCGCGATGGCAAGCCCGATGCCGGCGAAGCCGCATCCCATGATGGCGATCGCGGGTGCCTTCGATTGTTGGGCGCCGTTCCCCACCGGCCTCCTCCCCAAAGATCCAGCACGGCGATTGTGCGCGGACCCGCGGAGCGGATCAACATTGTCCCAAGTTCGGCCCAACCGGCGGAGAGTCGTCGCGGCACGAACATCGTTCCCGTACTTCGTTGGGCAGCGACGCCGGACATTCCGACCCGGCGTTGGCGCTGGACTCGCCGGAATGGCGGCCCTAGCGTTGCAGTCGAAGACGACGAGCACTCGTCCGCGGCACGGCGAGCTCGATACGCACGAAACGATCGGGGAGAAAACGCATGCGTCGCCACATCGGA
>DASWLB010000224.1:0-4293 GCA_036396315.1 Alphaproteobacteria bacterium | reverse complement strand
CCGCGGCCGCCCGGTCGCCGCCTGGATCCCGATCTACGGCGAGGACGCGAAGCCGGAGATGGCGGCGATCCGCGCCGAGCTGATCGCGCGGCTCGGCGAGGAGCGCGCAACGCGCATCTGCGACACCAACCGCAACCTCGTGGTGTTCCCCAATCTCGTGCTCAACGACGGCTCCTCGGTCACGGTGCGCACCTTCCAGCCGGCCGGGCCCGACCGCATGCGCGTGACCGCCTGGGCGCTCGGCCCCAAGGAGGAATCGGCGTCGGCGCGCGCGCGGCGGCTCGACAGCTTCCTCACCTTCTACGGGCCGGGCGGGTTCGCGACGCCGGACGACGTCGAGGCGCTCGAATCCGTCCAGCAGGGCCTTGCCGCCACCGAGGTGCGGTGGTCGGAGATCTCGCGCGGCATGAACAAGGAGGGTGAGCAGCTCAATACCGACGAGCTGCACCTGCGCACGTTCTGGCGGCGCTGGAACGCGCTGATGACGGCGGAATGACCGCGACCCGGGCCGAGATCGAGGAGTTCCTGTACCGCGAGGCCGACCTGCTCGATTCGTGGCGGCTCGACGAGTGGCTCGGCCTCTTGACCGCGGACGCGACCTACGAGGTGCCGCCCAACGACCTCAAGGGCGGCGATCACCACGCCACCCTCTACCTCATCGCCGACGACATCGCGCGCATCAAGGCGCGCGTGAAACGGCTGCAAAGCGCCGACGCGCACGCCGAGCACCCGCGCTCGAGGACGCGGCGCATGATCCACAACGTTCAAGTCACGGAGAACGGCGACGGCGCGATCCGCGCCACCGCCAACTTCGTGGTCTATCGCTTCCGCCGCAACGCGCAGACGCGCGAGTATGTCGGGCGCTACGAATACCGCCTGGTGCGCGAGGGCACCCTGCTCAAGATTGCGGAGCGCCGGGCGATCCTCGATTCCGAGGAGCTCGGCGCCTTGGGCTCGATCAGCTTCATCCTGTAGCGCGACTCGACCGCGTCCGACGCGGACTTGAGCGGCATGGTGCGATCCGAAGAACGCCTCATCCTTCGAGACGCGCCCCTACAGGGCGCTCCTCAGGATGAGGAAGAAGAAAAAACTCTTCCTCATCCTGAGGAGCGGTGCGCAGCACCGCGTCTCGAAGGATGAGGTCAGCCCTGCTGGTCGAAGCCAGCGCGACGGAGCAACGCGCGCAACGGCCCGCGCGCTCTGCTATGCTCCGTGCCACAAGAATCCGGGAGGACGCGATGCCGGTCCTGAAGCTCAGGGACGCCGAAATCCATTACGAGGAGTACGGGCGGGGCTATCCCGTGCTGCTGTTCGCGCCGGGCGGCATGCGCTCGCGCATCGAGATGTGGCACGCGCCCGCCGACGGGCCGCCGCGCGCCTGGAACGACTGGACCGAGGCGCTCGCCCCGCGCTATCGCGTGATCGCCATGGACCAGCGCAACGCCGGCGCCTCGCGCGGCGAGATCGCCGCCGACCACGGCTGGCACACCTACGCCGCCGACCAGCTCGCCCTCCTCGACCATCTCGGCATCGCGCGCTGCCACACGTTGGGCGGCTGCATCGGCTCGAGCTTCTGCCTCAAGCTCGCCGAGACGGCGCCGGAGCGGGTGAGCGCCCAGGTGCTGCAGAACCCGATCGGCCTCAACCCCGAGTTCCCGACCTATTTCCCGGAAGCCTTCGCCGAGTGGTCGGCCGAGCAGAAGGCGGCGCGCCCGGATCTCGACGATCGGGCGATCGCCGCGTTCGGCCGGCGCATGTGGGGCGGCGATTTCGTGTTCGCGGTCGGCCGCGCCTTCGTCAAGGCCTGCCGCGTGCCGTCGCTGGTCCTGCCCGGCAACGACAAGCCGCACCCGGCCGTGATCGGGCGCGAGGTCGCGTCCCTCCTGCCCCGCACCGAGATGCTCGCCGATTGGAAGGGCCCCGAGCACCTGGCGGAGCAGCGCCGCCGCGTGCTCGCGTTCCTCGACCGCCACTCCCCAAAGCGCGCGGCCGCGTAACGCGTGAGCGCCTCGCCCGCCCGCGCCGCGCGGCCCGGCTGGGCCTCGCCGCTCGCGCCGTTCGCGGTGCGTAGCTTCCGATTCCAGTGGCCGGCCGACATCCTGGTCTCCTGGGCGTTCGAGATGGAGAACCTGATTCTCGGCTGGTACATCCTGACCGAGACGCAATCGGTGTTCTACCTCACCGTCTTCGGCGCGCTGCAGTTCCTCGGCACGTTGCTCGCGCCGTTCTCGGGCGTGGTCGCCGACCGGCTCGGGCGGCGGACGACGCTTTGCGCGCTCCGCGCCACCCTCGCCGTGCTCGCGGGCTGCATCATGACGCTCGCCCTCGCCGGCGTGCTCACGCCGGCGCTGGTGTTCCCGTTCGTGCTCATGACCGGCCTGGTGCGGCCGTCCGACCTCGTCATGCGCAATTCGCTGATCGGCGACACCATGCCGGCGGCGAGCCTGATGGGCGCGCTCGGGCTGTCGCGCACCACCATGGACACGGCGCGCATCTTCGGTGCGCTCGCCGGCGCGGCCTTGTTCGCCACCCTCGGCATCGGCGCCGCCTACATCTTCGTCGCGGGGTTCTACGTGCTCTCGTTTTCGCTCACCCTGGGGGTGAGCCGGGTCCACCCGAAAGGCGCGCCCGAGGCGCCCACCGGCCGGGCGCCGCCCGCCACATTGCTCGGTGCGCGCTGGCGCGAGCTGGTCGACGGGCTCGCCTATGTGTGGCACACGCCCGCCGTGCTCGGGCTGATGTGGCTCGCCTTCCTGGTCAACTTCACCGCCTTCCCGCTGTCGCACAGCCTGCTGCCCTATGTCGCCAAGGACGTCTACGGGATCGACGCGACCGGGCTTTCCCACCTCGTCGCCGCGTTCGCCTCGGGCGCGCTGATCGGCTCACTCGTAATGACGGCGACCGGGAGCGGCCGGTCCGCCCGCTTCATGATCGTCAACATGGCGTTGTGGTACGCCTTCCTCGCGGTGTTCGCCTGGAGCGAAACGAAGGGCTTCGGAATGTCGGTCCTGTTCGTCATGGGCATCGTGCACTCGCTCGCCATGGTCACCATGTCGGGCGTGCTCCTGCGCGTCACCGCGGAACGGTTCCGCGCGCGCGTCATGGGCGTCCGCATGCTCGCGGTGTACGGGCTGCCGGTCGGGCTGCTGATCGCCGGCTGGCTGATCGAGCGCTTCGGCTTCGCCGCGGCGGCCTCGCTTTACGTCGCGCTCGGCATCCTGTTCGCCGCCGTCATCGCCTGGCGCTGGCGGACCTCGCTCTGGCGCTGAGCGGTCGCCGGGCGCCGGCAACCGGATTGCGCGGCGCGACCGACTCCGCCACCATTCCTGCCATCGGAGGTAGTCACATCATGGCGCGGGCGCCGCGGGTCGCAATCGTCGGCGGAGGGATTGGCGGGCTCGCCGCCGCGCTCGCGCTGCATCGCCGCGGCATCGAGGTCGCGGTGTACGAACAAGCCGCGCGCATCTCCGAGATCGGCGCCGGCATCACCATGAGCCCCAACGCGCTCAAGGCGCTGCGCGCCCTCGGGCTCGAACAGGCGGCCGTCGCCATCGGCTACCAGGCCGACGATTCGGTGATCCGCAGCTGGCGTTCGGGGCGCGTCATCACGCGCCAGAAGCGTTCCGGCACCATCGTCGAGCGGTTCGGCGCCTCGTTCCTCACCATCCATCGCGCCGACCTGCTGCAGATCGTCGCCGCCGCCGTGCCGGAGCGAGTAATTCACCTGGGTGCGGAATGCGTTGGTGTCGTGCCCGACGGCGGCGCGGCGGTTGCCCGCTTCGCGGACGGGCGCGACGTCGAAGCCGACGTCGTGATCGGCGCCGACGGCATCCATTCGGTGGTGCGCGAAAGCCTGTTCGGGCCCGATGCGCCGCGCTTCACCGGCTGCGTGTGTTGGCGCGGGCTGGTGCCGATCGACGCGCTGCCGCTGGGCTCGCGCGCGACCGAGATGACCTCGTGGTGGGGTCCGCACGGGCACGTCGTGCATTACCGCGTGCGGCGCGGCGAGCTGGTCAACTTCGTCGCCCACATCGACAGCGACGCGTGGACCGAGGAGTCGTGGACGCGCGAATGCGACCGGGCCGAGCTGATGACAACCTACGCGCGGTGGAACGAATCCTTGCTGCGCCTGTTCGAATCGAGCGAGCGCTACTACAAGTGGGCGCTGTACGACCGCGATCCGCTGGACTCTTGGGGCAAGGGGCGCGCGAGCCTGCTCGGCGACGCGGCGCACCCGATGCTGCCCTATCTCGGCCAGGGCGCCTGCATGGCGATCGAGGACGGCTGCGTCCT
>DASWLB010000223.1:0-4001 GCA_036396315.1 Alphaproteobacteria bacterium | reverse complement strand
CGCGAAGTCGCACGCGGCTTCGACCTTCGGTCCCATCGATCCGGGCGCGAACGCGAGCGACCGCAGCGCCTCGGGTGAAGCCGACCGGATGCGCCGCGGCGACGCCGTGCCCCATCCCCGATACACCGCGTCCACGTCGGTGAGCAGCAACAGCGCCTCCGCCCCGATCGTGCGGGCGAGGAGCGAAGCCGACCGGTCCTTGTCGATCACCGCCTCGACGCCGCGGATCGCGCCGCCCGCGCTCACCGCGACCGGGATGCCGCCGCCCCCGGCGCAGATCACGATGATTTCGGCCGCGACGAGGTGGCGGATCGCGGCGAGCTCGAGGATGCGGATCGGCGCGGGCGACGCGACGACGCGGCGGAACTGCGCGCCGTCGCGCGCGACCGTCCAGCCGCGCTCCGCGGCAAGCCGCCGCGCCTCGGCCTCGCCGTAGACCGGTCCGATCGGCTTCGTCGGCGCCGCGAAGGCGGGGTCGTTCGGATCGACCTCGACCTGAGTCAGCAAGGTCGCCGCCGCGCGGCCGGACGCCGCGTTGGCGATCTCCTGTTCGAGCAGGTAGCCGATCATGCCCTCGCTTTCGGCGCCGAGCACGTCGAGGGGAATTGGACGAACTGCGGTATACGATTCGGCCTGGAGGGCGAGGAGCCCGACCTGCGGTCCGTTGCCGTGGGTGACGACGACCCGGTGCTCCGCGGCGAGCGCGGCGATGGCAGCGGCGGCGGCGCGCACGTTCCGCCGCTGCGTCTCGGTATCGAGCGGCTCGCCCCGCCTGAGCAGCGCATTGCCGCCGAGCGCGGCGACGATCAGCATCAGCGCGCCGCCTCGCCGCGCGCGAGGAACCGGTCCACCAGCGCGGCCAAATTGGGCTCGCCCGCATCTTGGTATTCGTAGCGCGCGCGGACGATCGGCTTCGACGTGCGGACGAGCGCGGCAAGATCGACCGGCGTCGCCGCGATCACGGCGTCCGCCGGCGCCGCCTCGATGGTCTGGGTGAGAGCGCCGATTTGCGCCGCCCCGTACCCGACGGCCGGAAGCACCGCGCCGATATGCGGATAGCGCGCGTACACCGCGCCGATGAGGGGCGCTGCGAACGGGCGCGGGTCGACCGGGATCGCGCCGGCGGCGAGCGCCGCGACGTGCCCCGCGCCGGTCGCCATCCCGCCATGGGTGACGGTCGGCCCGTCCTCGACCACGACCACGCGCTTGCCGCGGAGCGAGGGCGCGCCGTCGAGCCGGACCGGCGAGGCCGCGCGCACGATCGGCGCATGAGGGTTGACCGCGCGCACCTCGGCGACGACCCGCTCGACGTCCGGCGCCGCCGCTGCATCCACCTTGTTGACCACGATTACGTCGGCCATGCGCAACACCGCCTCGCCGGGGTGGTGGGTCGTCGCCTGGCCGGGGCGCAGCGCGTCGGCGATCACGATGTGGAAATCGGGCGCGAGGAACGGAAAGTCGTTGTTGCCGCCGTCCCACAGCACGATGTCGGCCTCGGGCTCGGCGCGCGCGAGGATCGCCGCGTAATCGACGCCGGCGAACACGACGTTGCCGGCGGCGATGTGCGGCTCGTATTCCTCGCGCTCCTCGAGCGTGCACTGGGCGGCGTCGAGGTCGGCGCGGCTCGCGAAGCGCTGGGCGCGCTGGCGCGCGAGGTCGCCGTAGGGCATCGGATGGCGCAGCACGGCGACGCGGCGGTTCCGCTCGCGCAGGAGGCGCGACAAATGGCGGGCGGTCTGCGACTTGCCGCAGCCGGTGCGGATCGCCGACACCGCGATCACCGGGCGGGCGGACCTCAGCATGGTCGCCTTGGGGCCGGCGAGCCGGAAATCGCAGCCGGCGGCGAGCGCGCGCGAGGCGAGATGCATCACGTGGGCGTGCGGCACGTCGCTGTAGGCGAACATTACGATATCGACGTCCCGCTCGCGGCAAATCGCCTCCAGCCGGTCCTCGTCCTCGATCGGGATGCCGACGGGGTAGTTGGGCCCGGCCAGCGCGTGCGGGTAGACGCGCCCGGCGATGCCCGGGATCTGGGTCGCGGTGAACGCCACCACCTCGGCCGCCGGATCGTCGCGATAGAGCACGTTGAAGTTGTGGAAATCGCGCCCTGCGGCGCCGAGGATGAGGATGCGCGTCCGCGCGTTCGCAGTGGCCATGCTGCCGTGCCTTCCCGTCGCAGGATCGGGCGGGCCGCGCCCTCGCCACATTGACGCAGGTCAAGCCGCGCCGTCCCGACCGTTGATATAGGGTCGCACGATGTCATCCGCCGCGGCCGGCTGCGAGTCCGCCGGGGTAGAAAGAAGGGAAAACCATGATCAAGACCATCCTCGTCGCCGCCGACGGTTCCGACCACGCGAACAAGGCGGTCGCCCTCGCCGCCGAGATCGGCGCCAAGTTCGGCGCGCGCGTCGTCGTGCTGCACGCGCTGCTGCGCGACGCCTCGTCCGACACGCTGCGCGGCCTCGCGCGGCGGCGCGAGCTGACCAAGGAGCAGCGCGACCTGCTCGACAATTACGAGATCGACGTGCAGTCGGCGATGGCCTCGGCCGGGCTCGGCGGCACGTACGGGCCGGTGCCGGCGCCGCGCGAGCTGTTGGAGCCGATCGGCCGCCAGGTCCTCGATCGGGCGGAAGAGGCGGTGAAGAAAGCCGGGGTGAAGAAGGTCGCGACCGTCCTTGCCGGAGGCGATCCGGGGGACTCCATCCTCGATGCCGCGAAGCGCGAGAAGGCGGACCTGATCGTCCTGGGCACGCGCGGGTTCGGCGAAATCCGCGGGCTTCTCCTCGGCAGCGTGTCGCACAAGGTGGCGGCGCGCGCCGAATGTCCGTGCCTGACGGTGAAGTAGCGCCGCGTCCGTTCCAACGCTTCCGCGTGCTAGGATCGCGCGCATGGCTTCCATCGCGCCCGCGAACGAAATGTTCCGCTTCGCCGACGCGCTCGGCCCGATCAAGATCGTCCACATCCACGATCCCGCGGCCGGGCTCAAGGCC
Source organism: Alphaproteobacteria bacterium (assembly GCA_036396315.1). Lineage (GTDB taxonomy): Bacteria > Pseudomonadota > Alphaproteobacteria > MPNO01 > DASWLB01 > DASWLB01. The sequence goes on along the minus strand of DASWLB010000223.1, from coordinate 1,011 downwards.
GTGGTCGCCATCGACAACGTCGCTTGCGGCCCGGCGATCGGCGGGGTGCGCATGGCCGAGGACGTGAGCGCGGAGGAGGCCTTCCGCCTCGCCCGCGCCATGACCTTCAAGAACGCCGCGGCCGGGCTTGCGCACGGCGGCGGCAAATCGGTGATCTTCGGCGACCCGAAGATGCAAGCGGCAGCGAAGGAACGGCTGGTGCGCGCGTTCGCGCGCGCGATCCGCGACCTCGCCGAGTACATCCCCGGCCCCGACATGGGCACCGACGAGCGCTGCATGGCCTGGATCAAGGACGAGATCGGCCGCGCGGTGGGGCTGCCGTCCGAGATCGGCGGCATTCCCTTGGACGAGATCGGCGCAACCGGCTTCGGGCTTGCCGTCGCCGTCGAGGTGGCGAGCCGGCATTGCGGCCTCGCGCTCGCCGGTGCGCGGGTCGCCGTGCAGGGCTACGGCTCGGTCGGCCGGCACGCGGCGCGGTTCCTCGCCGGCAAAGGCTGCGTCCTCGTCGCCGCCGCGGATTCGCACGCGACGATCCACGATCCGGCCGGGCTCGATCTCGCGATGCTCGATGCGCTCAAGGCCAAGGGCGAGGGGCTCGACCGCTACCCTGCGGCACGAAAACTCGACCGCGACGCGATCCTCGGCATCGAATGCGAGATCTGGATTCCGGCAGCCCGCCCGGACGTGATACGCGCCGACAACGTCGCCGCGGTGAAGGCGCGACTCATCGCCCAGGGCGCCAACATCCCCGTCACGCAAGAGGCGGAGCGCGCCCTCCACGAGCGCGGGATCCTGTCGATCCCCGACTTCGTCGCCAATGCGGGCGGAGTGATCTGCGCCGCGGTCGAATATCGCGGCGGCACCCAGGACGCGGCCTTCCGGACGATCGAGGAAAAGATCCGCGCCAACACGGAAGCGGTTCTCGCGGAAGCGGCGGCCAACCGATCCTTGCCGCGCGCGGCCGCGGTGGCGCTCGCCGAGCGGCGTGTCAAACGCGCGATGGCTTTCCAC